>CAZUQY010000437.1:0-2913 GCA_964622935.1 uncultured Bacteroidales bacterium
ATTCTTTGTTTTGACATTGTTTTGTTCAATTCTTTTCGCACAAAGTTATAATTCAAAAGCTATTGAGATTACTAACAATCATAGTGCCAATTATAAAACTGTTATAGGAACAAAAATCGAGATTGTGCCACCTGATGGTTTTGTGAAAAGTGTTGGTTATAATGGTTTTATGCATCAATTAGCAGGTAGTAGTATTGTTATTACTGAAATAGCTGGTGATGTGAATCGTAATTTTTTGGGTTTTGATGAAAAACAATTATTCAAGACTGGTGTACTAGTTGATAAAACAACATATTATAACATAAATGGGTATGATGCATTATTAATTGAAGGAAAACAGTCGGCTTATGGTAATGTTTATAACCGTGTGATGCTTGTTACTGGTGATATATACCGAACATATTTGCTTAGTGCATCAGTACTTTCCACAAGTTCGTCAAAGCATTTAAATGAAGTTAAAGGGTCTTTGTTGAGTGTGATTTATATGCCGAATAAGGAATCTGATGTTCTAGATAGATTTGATTTCTCTATTGATGTCTCTTCAACCAGTTGGAAAAAGGGAAATCTTATGTTAAGTTCGATGATATATACTGACGATGGCTATGTCCCATCACTAACAGATAACAAAACTTCGTTTATGGTTCGTAAACAAACTCCTTCAAAGCCAATTACAGATACTGATAAAAAAACATTATGTGTTAAGTTATTCGATACGTACCCTATTAAATGGACTGATGATATGAGTCGTGAACCAAAACCAATTGTAATTGGAAATTTTGATGGTTATGAAATATATTCGATGGGAACAAATAAAGAAATGTACAAAGCTGAGTTGATTTATCAAGTTGTTCTATTTAGTAGTAGCAATTATTATGTAATAACAGGTATTACATATGGAGATTTTGAAGCAAATCTTACTTTGTTTAAACAAGTCGCATTAACATTTAAACCTGAAAAGTAATATTATATCGAAAAAGAAAGTAAAAAGAAAACACCTACAGCAAACATGCTGAGTATTAGGCTGATAAGCAAGGTGCGGTATTTTGTCGTTTTATCCATAAATTTCTAATAAGCACTACAAATATACATAGCTATTTTTGATTTTGCAATACCACAAACTTTAAAAAAAATGATTTTATTATTTGTAATGAATTAATTACATATCATTGTTGTTAAATATTTGTTAAAATGTCTAATGTTTTATACAAGAAGATTTTGTGCTAAAAGTAGAATTATATGAAATCTAAAATAAAATATACTAAACTTAAACTAGACTTTTTCCATTCATTTCATCAACTTTCTCAATTTCTAATAAGTTTAGTATCGTAGGTGCAACATCAGCAAGTATTCCATTATTGATTTTGTTATATTTACTGTTAATAAGTATACATGGAACAGGATTAAGGGAATGTGCAGTGTTTGGGCTATTATCTGAATTTAATGCATAATCAGCATTACCATGGTCAGCAATAATCATTATTGTATAATTGTGAGTCTTTGCATTTTCGACAACCTCTCCTACGCAATTGTCAACAGTTTCAACGGCTTTTTCTATTGCTTTGTAAACGCCAGTATGTCCAACCATATCGCCATTTGCGAAATTTACAACAATCAAATCGTGAATATCCTTTTTTATTTCTGCAATTAAAGCATCTTTAACTTCGGGAGCACTCATTTCTGGCTGCAGGTCATAAGTTGCAACTTTTGGTGATTGTATCATAATTCGATTTTCGTTTTCAAATATTTGCTCTCTTCCACCGCTGAAAAAGAAGGTTACATGAGCATATTTTTCTGTTTCTGCAATGCGAAGTTGATTAAGCCCCTTTTTAGCAACGATTTCACCAAGTGTGTTTTTAAGGTTATCTTTATCGTAAATAATATTAACGTTCTTAAATGACTCGTCATACCTCGTCATGGTGTAGTATTTAAGCGGAATTGTGTGCATGTCGAATTTAGAAAACTCTTGTTGCGTTAGTGCTGTACTTATTTGTCTTAACCGATCTGTGCGAAAATTAAAACAAATTACTACATCGTCATCTTTTATAGTCGCTACAGGATTATCATTATTATCTACCATAACAATTGGATTAATAAATTCGTCAGTTATTCCGCTTTCGTATGACTTATTCATACTTGCCAAAATATCTGTACTTTTTTCTCCAATGCCATTTACCATTAAATCATATCCAATCTTTATTCTTTCCCATCTTTTGTCACGATCCATTGTATAATATCTTCCAATTAGACTTGCAAACTTTACATCTGATTCTTTTAAATTTGCAGTAACTTTATCAAGATATTTAATTCCACTCTTTGGATCAGTGTCTCTACCGTCTGTTAATGCATGTATGAACGTTTTTTTATGCCCAAGACTATCTGATAATTTTGCGATTGCCAGAAGATGATCATCAGTTGAATGCACACCGCCATCAGATACAAGTCCAAGAAGATGCACCTGTTTATTATTTTTAATTGCATAATTAAACGCTTCGAGTAAAATGGGGTTTTTATAAAAACTATCGTTTTCGATGGCTTTGTTTATTCTGACTAAATCCTGATATACTATGCGTCCGGCACCAATATTAAGATGGCCTACTTCTGAATTTCCCATTTGGCCATTGGGTAAACCTACATTTTCACCACTGGCAAGTAATTCTGAATTTGGATATTCTTTTAAATATCTATGATAATTTAGAGTTTTTGCATTGCTTATAATGTCTGATTTACTTCCGTCACCTTTTCCCCAACCATCAAGTATCATTAAAATTACTTTATTTTTTTTCATTCTTATTTTTTTTAGTAAACAAATCTGTAATAACAAAGTTTAAACTCATGTTAGCTGATAAAATATAGTTACAAAATTACAATAAATTTAATAAATGAGGTTGAAACTTTACTTGAAGGGGTTAGATC
>CAZUQY010000438.1:0-2903 GCA_964622935.1 uncultured Bacteroidales bacterium
CCACTTGATTCGGTTTCAAATATACCATTAATCATCTCCACAGCCTTAAGCGTGTTTTCCACCCTAAAATTATCGAGCATTATCCGCTGAACTCCTCCGACCCTAATCACTTCAGCAACATCGTCGAAAGAACGGGTTTCGATTTCGATTTTAATTTCCAACTTTTTACGAAGAATGTAATCATTCGCCAATCTTATTGCCTTTTCAATCCCACCTGAAAAATCAATGTGATTATCTTTTAGCATTATCATATCATAAAGTCCGATACGATGATTAAGCCCACCTCCTATCCTAACTGCCTCCTTTTCAATAAGGCGCAATCCAGGAGTTGTTTTTCTTGTGTCCAAAACCTTAGTTTTTAAACCTTGAAGTTCTTTCGCATACCTATTAGTTTCAGTAGCAATGCCGCTCATTCTCTGCATAAAATTAAGAATGGTACGTTCCGCTGTGAGTATATCCAACTGTGAACCAGAAATTTCGAAAGCAATATCACCCGGCTTAACTAAATTTCCATCGTTGATGAATACCTCAAGTTGTAATTTTGATGAAAAGAATGCACAAACACTTTTGGCAACTTCAACACCGGCAATTATTCCAGATTGTTTAACTAACAGCTTTGCTTTTCCTTGCTCATCTGCATTAATACAGCATAAGGAGGAATGGTCACCATCACCAACATCCTCCTTATAAGCTCTTTCTATAAGAGAAATTAAATATTTTTCAGGAATCATTCTTCTTCTATACGCATTTGATGAATTAATGGTTTACCTCCACTTTCTTTAACTAGAAAATATACTCTGAAAGTTTTACCGCTTACAGTCTCTAAATTACCAATTGCATATTGCGCACCTTCTTTTCCACCTTGGTGTAATAAAGAAAAGTTCTTAGTTTTATTTTTATCAAAGAAATTCTTAAGAATTTGCTCAGCCTGTTGCTTGCTATATACATCCTCTTTATCAAGAATAACCAATTCAACCGAAGAATTAAAATGCTTTGATAATTCCACAGCATTTCCAACCTTCATTGCGTCAAAGATCTTTGGTGGTATATCAAATATTGGAGAAGCGTTTGTAAGCACTGCAACTCCTATAAATAACACAGTCAGTAAAACTTTAAAATCTTTCATCTCTTTCAATTTTTTATGTTTTGTATTTACAATTTTTAACAATGCTTGCAAAAACCAAACCAAATATTAAGACTGCAAGATATAAATAATTTAAATCTTTAGAGTATCTTTATATTCTAATTTTTTTCGCAATTATGAATATTGACTTGTTAGTAATAGGGAAAACCGACAAAGACTATGTTAAAACGGGAATCAGTGAGTATCTAAAACGTATAAACAGGTACTGTAAATTTGATGTCAGAGTAATTAAAGATCTCAAAAACACTAAGAACCTTACTGAAAACGTACAGAAAAAATTAGAATCAGAAAAGATACTCTCAGAGCTAAAAAATACTGATTTTGTAGTATTATTAGATGAAACCGGAAAGAACTTTAATTCAAGAGACTTTTCTGATTTTCTAAACAAAATACTTGTATCAGGCACTAAAAATCTTATATTTGTAATTGGTGGACCTTATGGTTTTTCAGATGAAATTTACACAAGAGCAAATGCAAAAATCTCACTTTCAAAAATGACATTTTCGCATCAAATTGTGCGTTTGATTTTTACTGAACAATTATACAGAGCGTTCAGCATTTTAAATAACGAACCTTATCATCACGACTAACGAAACATGAAAATCAAAAATAAACATATTGCAGTCTTAGGCTTACTGTTCATTCTCGCTTTAATATTGAATTTGACCGGTGTATTTTCATCTCAAAATACTGAAACTGGAAATCTCGACATAAAAGGTATTGAACAAACTCTTAATGATAAACTTGATTTATTAGATAGCCAGACTAAACAAATAGCAGAAGAAATAATCATAGATGCTGAAATGTCAGAAGATTATTTCTATAATATCTGCAAGGATGAATTTAATAATGAAGGAATTGGATACTTTTATTATCTCGACAATGAGCTAAAATACTGGACAACAAACAATATTCCATTACCAACCAGCACAACTTATGGCTTTTTTGACAAATCTTTAATTAATCTTAACAACGGATGGTATTTATGCAAAAGCATTGAAGGAGAAAACTGGCATGTTGTAGGACTTTTTCAGTTTAAAAAAGAATATTCATATCAAAACAATATTTTAAAAAACTCATACTACCCCGATTTCAACATCGACCCAAAAACAAATATTAGCATTGATTCTCTAAGTAAAAGCTATAAACTTTGTCTAGATTCTGAAAATGCACAAGAATACTTTTATCTTATCTTACCGGATGAGAATGTTGATCAAGAATTATACTTTGGAGCATCTCATATTTTGTTGATTTCAATGTTACTGATTGGGGTATTCTTTATTTTCATTCTTTTCTCGGCATTTGCACAAAGAAAGCAAAACCTTTCTAGTGTCTTTGCATTGATATTATTCGCTGCATTATTACTAGGACGATATTTAACACTCAAATACGGATTATTTGCAGAGTTTACAGAATTTACACTTTTCAGTCCGGAACTTTTTGCAGAATCTTTCTGGATGCCATCTTTAGGAGAATATTTGATAAACGTGTTTTTCTTCCTAATTTTCGCATTATACATATTTCTGCATTTTAAACCCAAAGTAAAAATACAACCCGGCATTTTCCCTAAAACGATTCTCAGCATTTCTATCTCACTGATCATGTTTATAATAAGCAGATTATTCTCTGGATTATTCTTCGGACTAGTCTGGAATTCATCTATTTCTTTTGGATTCGAGAACATCCTTAATCTCGACATTTACAGTTTCCTTGGAACAGCAATAATAGTTTCGATTGTCTCAGGATTTTTATTAATCAT
>CAZUQY010000439.1:0-2889 GCA_964622935.1 uncultured Bacteroidales bacterium
AGCAAAAGTTCTTCATCAAGTAGCCCAAGTAGAAGCTCAAGTGGATCTTCATACAGTAGCCCAAGCAGAAGCTCAAGCAGTTCAAACAGAAGCTCATCTTATAGCAGCCCGAGTAAAAGCTCAGGAAGCTCAAGTAGAAGCTCAGGAAGTTCAAGCAGAAGCTCAGGAAGCTCAAGTGGTTCTTCTTCTAAGAGTTCATCATCATCATCAAGAAGTTCTTCAAGTAGTTCATCAAGTTCAAGTGGAGGTAGAAGATAATTTTAAAATACAGAGTCATGAAAAGAACAATTATAATAATAGGTATGCTAATATCATCAATTACGATGCTAGCACAAAACGAAGTGGATGCTTTAAGATACTCCTATCTTATTCCAGGAGGAACAGCAAGATATAGTGCAATGGGAGGTTCATTCGGAGCTCTTGGCGCTGATCCATCATCACTCATATTTAACCCAGCAGGGATTGGCGTTTATCGCTCATCAGATTTCTCATTTAGTCCAACATTTTCAATAACAAACACAGATGCAAACTATTTAGGAACTTTAGCTGACGATTATGATTTCAGTTTTAATATCAACAACTTCTCATATATTGGAACTATTCCTGTTAATAATGAGAATGGTTTGTCAAGTATAAATCTTGGAATCTCATATAATCTCCTGAATAATTTTAACGAGAATGTATTAATAGAAGGTGAGAACACATACAACTCTATGACAGATTGGTTTGCTTCAAATGGAGCAGGATACACATATGATCAACTTGATGGATTTTACTCTGCTCTTGCATGGGACGGGTACCTAATAGACCCTAACGGTGCTGATACAACTAACTATGTTAGCGCATATAATGGAGTATACGGTCAGACTCAAAAACAGTATATCAATCGTAGTGGAAGCCAAGGTGAATACAATTTCGCTGCATCAGCCAATATTATGCACAAATTATTTATTGGAGCATCTTTAGGAATCCAGTCAATTAAATATAATGAAGTAAAAACACTACAAGAAATTGATGAAAATGATTCAATTGCTGATTTTAATTCATTCTCGTTTCAAGAATCATTAGAGACAAGAGGTTCTGGAATTAATTTTAAAGTAGGATTAATTTACGCTCCTGTTCCATGGATGAGAATTGGTGGAGCTATTCACACTCCTACTTTCTTTGATCTTCGTGACAACTATTACACTTCTGTAAGCACAGATTTTAACAGTCCTGAAAAATCAAATGATGTAGACTCTCCGTATGGGATCTCTGATTATGAAATAACTACTCCTTTCCGTGCGAATGCAAGTCTTGGTTTTGTTATTGCTACAAAAGCTATTGTAAATATAGACTACGAATATGTTGATTTTACAATGGCAAGATTAAGAAGCAATGATTATGCATACTTTAATGAGAACACAAACATTAGAACTGAATACAAACCTGCTCATAACATTAAGCTTGGATTAGAATATCGTTATGGCCCAATTAGTTTTAGAGCTGGTGGTGCATATTACGATTCTCCTTATACATCAAGTCATATAAACAGCGATGCATACACTCTAGTATATAGTGGTGGTCTTGGAATTCGTTCAGAGTTTATGTACTTCGATATTGCTTATTCACATATAGCTAATTCAAATGATTATTTTATGTATGATGGTGCAGATGTATCAAGCCCTGCAACTCAAATATTAAAAACACAAGGTAGAATTGTAACTACCGTTGGATTTAAGTTTTAAGACTCCTATATACATCCCAACAAAGCCCAGTTATTAAATAATAATTACTGGGCTTTGTCGTTTTATTAAAATAAATTCAAATATTTTAGAAAAAACTATAACCTTTTCTTTTCTAATTCGTATTGAAAGCACTAATTAACGTTAAACTTAAATTTAATCCACCGATAGGATAATAAAAAATGAGACAATTAAAAATTACCAAATCTATTACCAATCGCGAAAGTGCTTCGCTAGACAAGTATTTACAGGAGATCGGAAAAGAAGAGTTAATTACGGTTGATGAAGAAGTAGAACTTGCTCAAAGGATTAAACAAGGAGATCGTATTGCACTTGAAAAATTAACAAGAGCAAATTTGCGTTTCGTTGTTTCAGTAGCAAAACAATATCAAAATCAAGGCTTAAGTTTACCTGACCTTATTAACGAAGGAAATCTTGGCCTGATAAAAGCTGCTGAAAAATTTGACGAAACCAGAGGTTTTAAATTTATTTCTTATGCAGTTTGGTGGATTCGTCAATCGATACTTCAAGCATTAGCAGAACAATCTAGAATTGTTAGATTACCGCTAAATCAAGTAGGATCGCTTAATAAAATAAATAAAGCGTTTTCAAAATTCGAACAGGAAAACGAAAGGCGCCCAACTTCTGAAGAACTTGCAAAAGCACTTGATCTTCCTGAAGACAAAGTCATTGACACACTTAGAGTATCTGGCAGACATGTTTCTGTAGATGCCCCTTTTGTAAATGGCGAAGAAAATAGCCTACTCGATGTATTAGAGAATTCGGACTTACCTACTACAGATGCAATACTTATAAATGAATCTCTTGCTAAAGAAATTGACAGAGCTCTTGCTACTCTTACCGAGCGTGAAAGAGATATTGTTAAACTTTTCTTTGGAATTGCATGTCAGGATATGACACTAGAAGAAATTGGTGACAAATTCGGATTAACACGTGAACGTGTACGCCAAATTAAAGAAAAAGCAATCAGACGATTGCGACATTCCTCAAGAAGCAAATTATTAAAAAGCTATCTTGGATAGGATAAAAAAAAGGCTGTCAAAAATAATCTTGACAGCCTTTTTTTTATCCCTTGATCAGTTTAAAAACTTTATTCTTATGTTCATTTCGAACTTCCACCAAATATGTTCCAGGTAAAAATTCT
>CAZUQY010000440.1:0-2886 GCA_964622935.1 uncultured Bacteroidales bacterium
ATTGCTAAAGTAAAATATAAAGCCTCATAAGATTAGGAATAGCTTTGTAGCAATTTAAGATATCTATTAATATTTCAGCAGTTCAAGTAAAAACATTACTTGCAATGTTATATTAAGATTATTCATATTTATTTAGCGAGGTTAATAAAATGAAACAATAATTTTGGGCAGAGGGCATGGAGCAGAAAGCATGAAACTCGGAAAACGGAACCAATTGCAGATCACCGATTACCAATTACTGATTACAGATCACAAATCACAGATTACTTATTCCTTAATAATCTTCGCAATTAAAGTGCCGTCTTCAGAGCATGCTTTGAGTATATATAGACCCGGACTTAAGAATGAAATATCAACTGCGGTATTTGTGCCATTTAGATTAAAACTCTGAAGGATTTGTCCGTTAAGATTTAGTATTTCTATCCTTGTGTCATTTAATACAGAAATTTCAATAATGTCTTTTGCAGGATTAGGGAAGACAGTTAGCTGATTTTCAACACTATGACAGTTACTTATACTTATCATATTAGAATATTTGTAATCCCCATTATAATCCGTCTGATTTATTCTGTAATATGAAATTTCTTTTAATGGATTAATATCGTAAAATTCATAATCTATATAATCGGAAGAGTTTCCTGCACCTTTGACTGTACCTAAAGTTTCCCATGATAGCAAGTCTTCACTTCGCTCAATTGCAAAGTAATCATTGTTCTTTTCGCTAGAAGTCGCCCAATAAATATCTATTTTGCTGTTTTCCATATCACATTCAACATAAAAATCAAGGAGTTCTATTGGTAGCGGAATATCTTCACTTTTTCCTGCAAATGTAATTTGTCTTTCACCTTTGGCAGAAAAAGGGATTGATATTGAAGATGTGATATCACCATCTATGGTAGACTCTAATCGGGCGTCTCCACCAGCGTCTTTCCAGATGTTATCCCAATATGCAATACTTAGATATTGAAGTTGAGAGCCACCTAAACCGTCACAAAAATCATGAATAGTACAGGGATCATTATTTCTCCAACTTAAACTTACATCCAAATCTTCTGAAGAACTTACAAGCCAATATTCTCTATTAGTTGTGTGCGTCAGCGGAGATTCATGTGTCCATGCAGTATACCACCATTGATTTAAGTCTTCATAAGAATAGAGATACTTTACTTTAACTTCTGTACTAGCTACTGGATCAGCAGTAAATGGAGCCCAAATTTTATAGGTTTGAAGACCATCTCCGATATCTCTGTCTGTAATATCTCCAATTGGAAAAGTAAATGAACTTGCTCCTGATTTTTGAACATTGCCATCAATAAAACTTTCCTCTTTACCTGTTTCAGATGAAGAACCGTCAAGAAATGCAACAGTATTGTCTCCTGTATTTACAATTCCATCTGTGAATTCTGCATATCCGGCAATCGAAATATCGTTATCTTCAATCATGATATCAGCATTATTTCCCACATTATTGTCAATTTCAATATCATAGAATGCTGTAGAATTGGTCCCATTTATTGTTTGGATAATTGTACCGTCAAATGTTACTTTCCCCGCTCTTGGATTAAAAGTGCCATTGTTAGTCCAGTTACCTCGTATAAACATATTATAATCATTTATACTTGCATCACAAGTATCTCCCGTTTCATTAGTAAAATTTCCGTTTACAATAACAGTACCATCCAAAGTCTTAATTCCAGTTCCGCCACTTGCTATTAAATGATAATAAGTAGAATTTCTGATATATAGATTACCACTTAAACTGTAATTAACTGTATTTACATTAGTACCTGCATCAAATAAGGAAACTGTTGTATTTATTGCAGTAATATATAGATATGAATTAACTCCTTGAGTCCATTTGCCTGAGCCTTGCATTGAATTTAATGCACTTACTGTGGTGAGATTTGTATAATATCCAGATGTATTTATTAAATTAAATGACAAAAGATTTGTGCCACTTACAGTATTTGAAAAACCTGAAAGTGTATAGATATTCAAACCGGAAGTAAAGATTCCGTCATTCTGGATATCTCCTTTTATTAGTACGGCTTCATCAGCACTATTATTCCATGTTCCACCGCTATTTATATATACATTTTTAAACGTTTTTGTTCCAGCATCATCAATATGAAGTGTACCGTCAATGTTTGTATTTTTCTTGACTTCAATGGAGTTAATACCTGTTGCAGCCGTGCCACTGTATATATTAAAATTATTATTTACTGTAACATCTCCATTCATTTCACCTATAGTTCCAGCTGTTTTAGTTACATAAAGATTATAATATGTTGCTCTTCTGATTGTCTGAGGATTATCAGAGCCAAAGTAATTTACTACATTACCCGTTGCCGAAGCATAAAGATTTCCAATAAGAGGAGTAATCCCATTTCCGATTTCCAGAGTAGAATATTGTTCATTTATCCAAGATGCACCTGAGTTAAGAATTATATCGCCAGTCTCAATTGTAAAGTTTCCATAATTAGTAACAGTAAGCCCGGCAGCGATATCTAAATTGCCACCTGTTTTTCTTAAAAAAGAATTTGATAATATTGTTTTATTACCACCGGTTATAAATAATTCCTTTGTGTTTTCAATCAGTCCTATTCCACCTAATGTAGTATTATTACCGCTAAATGTTAATATATTAGTACCCGTACAACTACCATCAATTAAAACATGACCTGTAGCTGTAAAAGGTCTGTTAACTGAGGCTAAAACTCCAGCAGCAGTAACAGTAAAATTTTTGACAGTCGTAGCGGAGGTATTTACTGTAACTGTATGCCCGTCATTTATTCTCACATTATCGGTTGCAAGCGGGACACAATTACAATCCCATGTTGAAATATTACCCCATAAACCGGTAGTAATACTATTAATAACAATATA
>CAZUQY010000441.1:0-2868 GCA_964622935.1 uncultured Bacteroidales bacterium
TTTTGCAGGAAACAAATGTGCAAATGTTCCATTATCATGCAGTTATTGCGACCATTTATACGAACAAATGATACCAATAAAAGCTTGGGGAAAAGAATATGTCACAGTTCCATTAATGACAAGAAGCAGTGCTCAGTATCGTATTATTGCAAGCGAAGACAACACTTCGGTAATAATTAACGGCGGTGCACCAGTGGCGTTAAACTCTGGGGATTTTCACGAGTTAGCTCTGTCCTCTGCTTCATTTATTGAATCTGACAAACCAATCTCTGTTGCCCAATATAGCCAGGGAACATCTTGCGACGGTATTACCTCGGACCCATTTATGATAATGTTATCTCCAGTTGAACAAACACTAGAAAGCATTTTATTTCAAGCATTTAACACCACGGCAATTAATCAGTTTTATACTAATATTGTATGCGAGACGCCATATACAGGCAATGCTACTCTAGATGGAGCAGCAATTCCAGGTTGGGCAACGGTACCATCAAACCCTGATTATTCGTACGTTAAAAAAAATGTAGCTCAAGGCACACACACTGTATCTTGTCCTGAAGGAGTTTTAACAACAGTTTACGGATTTGGCGATGTTGAATCGTACGGTTATCTTGCGGGAGCAAATATTCAACCTTTAAATGTAGATTTCAATATTATTATTGGAAATGATTCTATTTCGTATGAAATTTATCAAGATACTCTTAACTGTGAAGAATCTGCTAATGGTGTAGGATTTTACACTGATGGACAGGGGCTTTCGGATGTTTGGTTTGATTTTGGAGATGGAAATACTGCAACAGGAACAGATGTTTTTCATGTTTTTGCAAATGCCGGCAATTACTCTGTAGTTATGTACTTTACACGAGATGTCAGTTGTATTGAAGAATCTTTAACAATGCTTGTACATGTTACAAACTCACTACCTCCATTTGATTTTATTAACGACACTCTTATTTGTAATGGAAGTCCATTTGTTATAAATCCAAATGTTACCGGAGTTAACTTCTTATGGCAAAACAATGCCACTAGTCCAACATTAACAGTTTCTAGTACTGGAACATATTCACTCACAATTTCTGATACTCAGGGATGTTCGGCAAGCGCAACAGCAGATGTCACTTTCATTAATATTACAGCCTCAATAAGTGAATCCCCTATAACCTGTGCCGGAGTAAATGATGGTGAGTTAACCGCAAATCAAAGTGGAGGAACAACTCCTGTAACTTATTTATGGAGCACATCACCTGCACAATCAACTCAGACAATAACAGGACTATCTGTAGGTCTTTATTCAGTAACAATTACTGACAGTAATGGATGTACTGACAGCGATACAGAGACTTTGACAATGCCACCTACGCTAGCTGTAACTCTTGATGATTTCAACAATGAATCCTGCTATAATGAAGATGATGGGAATGCTGTAATAATAGTCTCTGGAGGCACAACACCATATACAATTGTCTGGACTCCATCTAGTGTAACAGGATTTGCACCTGATGATCTATCTCCTGGAATATACACATATACAGTTACAGATAGTTATGGTTGCTATGGCATCGAAAGTTTTGAAGTAACAGCCGCCGAAGAAATACATGTAAGCGTAAGCCAAATCGATGCCGGCTGTTATGGAGAACCTGTCAGTGCAAGCGTTACAGCATCTGGAGGAGCATTTCCTCTAACTATTTTATGGGATGATGGATCAAGCTCATATAACAACATAAACATTCCTGAAAATACTGATTTTGGTTATACTGTTACCGATGCAAATGGATGCGCAATCCCAGGATCTGTTAATCTAAACGCTCCAACCGAATTAATTGTTGATTCTGAATACAATCATATTACATGTAAAGGAGACCAAGATGGTTCAATATTCGTATATGCATCCGGTGGAGTCCCTCCTTTTACTTCGATATGGAGTAGTGAACAAAGCGGAAATCTTTTAGAAGATATTGGGCCAGGAAATTACACAGTAACTGTAACAGATGCTAATATGTGTACAGTAACAGAATCCTTTTTGTTATTAGAAGCTCCTTTCGAATTGACACTTAATTATATTTCCAGAGATGTAACTTGCTTTGGTTTTAATGATGGGTCTGCACTCTTATCCGCTGCCGGCGGAATTGGGCCATACACATATGAAAGCTTTGATTTATTTCAACATTTTCAAGGAATATCCCAAACAGGAATGCCATCAGGAACATATACTGCACGAGTTACCGATTCACATGGATGTATTGAAGACACAGCTCTTATTATCAGCCAACCTGCTGAATTAATAGGAGAGTATATTATTACAGACCCTAGCTGTATTGGAAACAATGATGGTGCTATCGAAATTATGGTTTCGGGAGGAGTTGAACCTTATTACTACAAGTACGGCGAAAGCGTAATTGATATTCCATTCATTTCAAGATTATTTGAAGGCGAGTATGAAGTTGAAGTAATTGATTCCATGCAATGTGAATTAGACCTCGGACTTGCAGTTTTAGAAGATGTGCATATTGATTGCATACAAATTCCAAATGCATTTACACCAAATGGTGATGATATAAACGACATATTTATAATTCAGGGAATGGAAATTTTCCCAGCTGCTATATTAAGAGTATACAACCGATGGGGACAAATACTTTATCAAGCAGAAACCGGTGAGGATTTTTGGAATGGAAAGTTTCAGGATAATTTAGTGCCAGCTGGAACCTATTTGTATATTTTGGATTTAAGAAACGGAAAGAAACCTTATAAAGGTACTGTAACAATAATGTACTAGGAAATATTTTATTTAGTATTTCATTAGAATACAAGTACTAGATTTTACAGTTTTTGTTAACTTTGGCAAAAAAAATCTATGAATACTTTCAA
>CAZUQY010000442.1:0-2865 GCA_964622935.1 uncultured Bacteroidales bacterium
CTATTAACAGAATAAACATTCTTGTCCAATATAGAGACATATACGAAACACTAGGTATTGAAATTATCGAAAATGATTTTTTGTAATATCAATTTTTGAATCTAATGATTTATTCGTTTTCAACATAAAAAAAGCCGACTATAAAAATTTAGTCGGCTTTTTTATTTTTCAAAGTTTTCCTTGCTTTAGCTATAGGCTTCAGCAAGAATAACAAATAATATTTATATTTTTGATGAAAGTTTTAATTATGGATAATCTAACTAAGGCTGCATTAAAAATAAAACATTCATTATACCTTAGTGCATTTACTGGAGCTGGGATATCAAAAGAAAGTGGAATTCCAATTTTTCGAGGAGAAGATGGCGTATATTCAAAATATGACCACAACTTATTAGAAATCACAACCTATAAAACAAGAACTGACGAATCTTGGCATGCTGTCAAAAACATTTTCTATGACACATTTAAAACAGCAAAACCAAATAAGGCACATGAAATCCTTGCGCTTTGGGAACAACAAGAAATATTAAAATATGTGATAACCCAAAACATTGACAACTTACATCGCGAAGCTGGAAATAAAAACATAATTGAATACCATGGCAATAAAGAGTTTTTCATTTGCTTAAACTGCAACTCCAAGTTTTCAACAAAAGAAATAGAATTAACAAACAATCCTCCTAAATGTAAAAAATGTAAGGGCTTATTAAAGCCCGATTTTGTTTTCTTTGGAGAACCAATACCTCGTGATGCCGCAAATCTTTCATATGAGGTCGCAAAAAAGTCTGATGTTCATTTAATCATCGGAACTACAGGTGAAGTTCAACCAGCATCACATATACCATATTATGCTAAAAAAGCAGGAGCAGTAATAATAGAAATAAACCCATCAAAATCTAAATTTACAGATTCAATTACTGACATTCACATAGAAATGAATGCGTCTAAAGCTCTTTCAAAATTAAATGAAATAATCTCAAACATGTAAATATGAAAATAGCACAAATAGAACCTATTGGTGTATCATACGAAAATTGTAGCAACCTCTTTTTTATTCTATTTCAACTACAAGAGGACAATGATCTGACATAACTATTTGGTCTAAAATCAAAGATGACTGAAGTCTTTCTTTTAAAGAAGCAGTAACTATATGATAATCTAATCTCCAGCCTAAGTTCTTTGCTCTTGCACCAGCCCTATAACTCCACCAAGTGTATTTGTCACCAGATTGGTCAAAAACCCTAAAAGCATCGACAAAACCACTGTTAAGAAAATCACTAACCCATTCTCTTTCTTCTGGTAAAAATCCTGAAACACCCTTTTTGTTTTCTGGCTTACTAATATCTATAGACTTATGACAAATGTTATAATCTCCTGAAAGAATAATATTTGGACGCGTTTTTTTTAGTTCATTTACAAAATTTTGAACTTCATCAAGATATTCCATTTTTAAATCTTGTCGTATATCGCCTGTAGTTCCTGAAGGAAAATATGAATTTATTATTGTAACATCACCAAAATCAGCACGTAATAATCGACCTTCAGAATCAAATTTTCTAATTCCAATTCCCGCTTTTACAAAGTCAGGCTCCACTTTTGAAAAGATTGCCACTCCACTATATCCTTTTTTTTCTGCCGAATGGATATATGAAAAATAACCCAATTCTTTAAATCTCATTATGTCTATCTGATCTGGTTGTGCCTTGGTTTCCTGAATACATAAAACATCTGGAGATTCTTGACTTAACCATTCAAAAAGTCCTTTACTTATTGCCGCTCTTATTCCGTTAACATTAAAAGTAATTATCTTCATTGTAAATATAATTTGTATAATAAACCTTAAAAATAGTAATTTTGTTTCAAGTATCAATTGATACATTTAGGATTTATTAAAATAAAATGTCAGGAGTCTATATTCACATACCATTTTGTACAGCTAAGTGTAGTTATTGCGATTTCTACTCTGTGGCAAATTCTTCAAGAATAAGCGATTTTATTGATGCATTATTAGTAGAGATAGATTATAAAAAGAATTTGTTCTTGAATAAACAGATTCACACAATTTATTTTGGCGGAGGGACTCCTTCAATTCTTAACATATCACAGATAAAACAAATCCTTAAAAAACTTCATAATTCATTCAACATTATTGATGATGCTGAAATAACAATCGAAGCAAATCCTAACGATTTAAATCCTGAATTCTTAAAAGCTCTATTTGATACTGAAATCAACAGATTAAGTATCGGCATCCAAAGTTTTGACAATAATATTTTAAAATTCCTAAGGCGAAAACACAGCTCACAAGAAACCCTTAACTCAATTAATAATGCCATTAGTGCAGGATTCGAAAACATCAATATTGATTTAATTTATGGCATCCCTGGATTAAGCAATCAAATGTGGCAAGACACCCTAAGTACAGCCTTAAATCTTCCAATAAAACATTTATCTGCATATCATCTTGGTATTGAAGAAGGAACTCTTATGTTCAAACAATTAAAAAACAAAAAGTTTGAGGTTTTTGATGAAAGCAATAGCTTCACTCAATTTTCAATCCTGATTGATACCTGTTTTAAACATGGTTTTGGGCAATACGAAATCTCAAATTTTTCAAAACCAGAATTCGAGTCAAAACATAATTCGTCTTATTGGAACCATTCAGAATATATCGGTTTAGGACCTTCGGCTCATTCTTTACATAATAATACCAGAAGCTATAATGTTTCAAACTTACTTGCATACATTGAAGATATCACTAACAATACTACATATTTTAAAACTGAAGTTTTGTGCAATACTGACCTATACAATCAAATGCTAATGTTATCATCAAGGACAACTAACGGACTTAACATCGATTTG
>CAZUQY010000443.1:0-2858 GCA_964622935.1 uncultured Bacteroidales bacterium
AATAATACTTTTGAAATAGCGTGCTTGATTTTTTACAGCTGAATCAGATATTTCAAATTGCTCGCTAATATTAAGTCCATTTTCTTTTTCAAAATTACCTTTGCTTTGTTTGAAATCTTCTATTATTTCAGGGTGTTGCATAACTTCATCTGCAAACATGTTGACATCGAAGATTTCATTTTCTTTAAAATACTTAATTGATTTATTTAATAGATCAGCTTGCTCTGCTTTCGAGACATCATATTTCTCAGGAATTTTATCATGGACATAATTTTTACAGAATGTCATAGCTTTTTGAGTCTGAAAGTATTCATCTTTAAGATTCTGTGCAGAAAGGAAATCATCTATCCAGTACATAGCTTCAGCTCCATTACTGTTATTGTCAACTAATGCTAAAATGTATCCGTCATCTCTTTTTGTGTTAAAAATGATACAGCCTTTATCAGGTTTCTTAAGATTAATTCCACTATCGAGACTTATTTGTAAAGTTTCATTTTCCTCTTGTACTTTAAAAAAAGAATCTCTATTTTCTGATTTAAATAAACCAATTGCATCAACAATTTCACCATCAACTTCACAATCACGATAATATAGTGTATAAAATTCTCCTGCTTTGATTTTTGGATGCATTGTTTGTCTGTATAAATGCATTGCAAGGTTGCGACTTTGATCGAATAGTTCGTCAGGGTCAGAAAAAATCTTTCCAGCATATGTAAATACTTCGTTCAATTCTAGCTCCGACTCATGATGAAAGTGATAGAGTTCATGGAATTTAAATGCCGAGAATGTGTAATTCGTCAAAACTGTTGCTAACTCATCATTAATATCGGTTTCTTTTTTCGAAAGACTCAGGTTTTCCTCGTTGTTTTTATTCCCTACGTGATGTATTGCAATTGAATCAAGAAAAGCTGAATTGTATTTTATTTCCATGTGATTTTAAGGTTTAGTTACATATGTAATTTAAAGAACTAGTTTTTGAACACAAAACTACAATTTATAATCCAATTAGAAATCATGAGAAAGTAAATTATGATTGTATTCCTTTGTTTTTATATTATTTTTGTTGAAATGAAACGGACAGTTTTTATTAGTTTGTTTATAGGATTCTTTATTTTTCATGGACATCTGTTTTCGCAGGGAATAGTGATAAATGAGATGATGTCTAACAATTATTTAAATGTTTTAGATTTTGAGGGAGAAGATAGCGATTGGATAGAGTTGTTTAATAATTCATCAGATACTATAAACTTGTCGGGTTATTATTTGTCTGATGATGTTAGTAATCTAAGTAAGTGGGAACTCCAAGATATTGAAATACTTCCTTATAGTTTTTTAGTAGTATTTGCGTCAGGAAAAGATACTGTCTTTAGTAATAATGAAATTCATTGTAATTTTTTGATAAGTGTATTTGGGGAATCTTTGTATTTAATGAAAGATAATCAGATTCTTAGCAATATGAATACCATTAAGATGGAACAGAATCAATCATTTGGTTATTTTCCTGATGGTGTAGGAGAACCGAAAATTTTTGATTTTGCAAGTCCTGGCCTACCTAATAGTAATATTGAAAAAGAGAAAGTAAAATTTTCACATTCCGGAGGTTTCTATAGTTCTGTATTTACTCTTAGCTTGTCAAATATTAATTCTGAATACAAAATATTCTATGCCATTGACGGGGATATTCCAAATACTTCATCAATAAAGTATTTAAACGGAATAGTCCTCAATAGTTCTGCTTGTTCACCAATAGATATTTACAAGGTGCAGATGTCGCCAGAGGAATACATGTATATCCCTGAATCTCCATTTTCAAAAGCAATTACAATAAGGGCTGCGTCTTTTGATTCAATTGGAAATATGATGTCGGATGTTGCAACAAAGACTTTTATCATTGGTGAAATGGGCATATCTCAATCTGATTTGCCAATTTTATCAATTACAGCCGATTATGATGCTCTATTTGATGACAGTATTGGAATATTTGTACCTGGAATATATCATATGCCTGATAGTTCTGACTGGACCGGAAATTATTATCAGCGTGGAGATAATTGGGAGAGGGAAGCTAATGTTGAGTTGTATGAACCCGATAATTCATGCATTTTCAATTACCGATTTGGACTTAGAACACACGGTGGTAATATTCGGCGATTTCCACAAAAGGGAATGCGTTTTTATGCTCGAGGAATATATGGTACAAAAACAATAAATGCAAAGGTATTTCCCGATGCTGAGCTTTGTAAATATAACAGTTTAGTTTTAAAGCCATTTTCATCATCTTGGACTATGCTTGGTTATGAAGATTATCTGGCTTGTGAACTCGCTAAAAATCTTAAATGCGATTATCTGAACACAAGACCGGTATGTGTGTATCTTAATGGTGAATATTGGGGTATTTACTTTCTTCAGGAAAGGGCTGATGAACACTTTGTTGAGGATAATTTTGGTGCAGACCTTGAATGTACAGATGTTATTGAAAATTGGTTCGGAAGTACCGTTTACGGCGACAATTCAGAGTTTATACAGCTCTTTAATTATATTGATGAACATGATTTGCAAGTAAATGATAGTTATTATGAGGTTACACAAGAACTTGATATTAATAATTTTATCGATTACAATATATTGGAGTTATTTATAGCAAATTATGATTGGGCTGCTAACAATATGAAATGTTGGAGAGATCAAAGTAATGGTAAGTGGAGATGGATATTTGTCGATGGAGATGCTGGTTTTAGTGATTCTGATTTTGATGCATTTGAACATGCAACTAATGAATCAGAAGATTATTGGCCGACTAATAAATATTCAACTTTGTTTTTTAGGAAATTGATGCAAAATAAAAATTTCTTTATGAG
>CAZUQY010000444.1:0-2849 GCA_964622935.1 uncultured Bacteroidales bacterium
CTGAAATAAATAAGAGATAAGTACGAAATTGTAAAGGGTTGAAGGTTTTAGACGAATGACTTATCATTCAGCACTGTTTCTATTGGTGCATAATGAATGATATATCACACAAGCTTGCTAAAAATATCGACAACAATCGTTTGCTATTCCAATATAATTCACTATGTTTGTATGAATTATCATTCACTAATAAACAAATACAACCATAATGACTGATAAACCATACGGCAACTGGAACTCTATGAACGATAAAGCATTAGCTGAGCATATAGGAGCTTTTGTTAAACACCATCGCTTGGAACAAAACAAAACACAGGACGTATTATCGCATACTGCTGGTATCAGTCGTTCTACTTTAAGTTTATTAGAGCGAGGGGAAACAGTAACACTTGCAAGCTTGATCCAAGTATTGAGAGCATTGGATGTGCTGCATGTGATGGAAGCATTTTATGTAGAACAGGCTATTAGTCCATTAGCTTTGGCTAAATTGGAAAGAAACAAGCGAAAAAGAGCTAGTGGTTCAAAAAATGAGTAAAGGAAATTAAATTAGCAAGAAATGAATGTAGCAGATATAAAAATTTGGGGCGAGTTAGTAGGAGCCGTTGCTTGGGACGAAAAAACCAATCTAGCAAATTTCGAATATGATCCAAAGTTCAAAAAACTCAATTGGGATTTAGCACCCCTAAAGATGCCAATCAATAATTCAAGAAGAATAATCAATTTCCCTGAGTTGCGTAAGAATAATAATGTTGAATATGATACATTTAAAGGTTTGCCAGGTTTATTGGCAGATGTATTACCAGATAGATACGGTAATCAACTTATCAATATGTGGCTAGCCCAACAAGGAAGGGCACAAGATAGTATGAATCCTGTGGAAATGCTTTGCTTTATTGGTAGTAGAGGAATGGGTGCATTAGAATTTGAACCGGCAAGTATAAAAGGAAGCAATAACACATTTGCCATTGAAGTTAATAGTTTGGTTGATATAGCCCAGAAGATGCTCTCAAAAAGAGAATATTTTACGACAAATTTAGGAGAAGATGAAGAAAAGGCTGTAATGGAGATTCTAAAAATTGGAACATCTGCAGGTGGTGCTCGACCAAAAGCAGTTATAGCATTTAATGAAAAGACAAACGAGGTTAAATCGGGACAAACAAAAGCTCCAAATGGTTTTGAACATTGGTTAATTAAATTAGATGGTGTAAGCGACGTGCAATTGGGTGATAGCAAAGGTTATGGTCGTGTAGAAATGGCATATTATAACATGGCTACTGCTTGTGGTATTGACATGATGCAATCTAAGTTGTTGGAAGAAAATGGAAGAGCACATTTTATGACAAAACGATTTGACAGACAAGGAGGAAACACAAGACACCATATTCAAACATTCTGTGCAATAAAACATTTTGACTTCAATCAGGTAAACAGCTATAGTTACGAGCAGTTATTTCAAGTTATGCGAGAATTGAAATTATCCTATCATGATATGGAGCAAATGTTTAGACGAATGGTCTTCAATGTTATTGCTCGAAATTGTGACGACCACACAAAAAACTTTTCTTTTAGATTAAAAAAACATGGGGAATGGGAACTAGCTCCAGCTTATGATATTTGCCATGCATACCGACCAGGTAGTGAATGGGTAAGTCAACATGCTTTAAGCATCAATAATAAAAGAAAAAATATTACTAAAGAAGATCTAATTGTTATTGGCAATTCCATTAAATGTAAAAAGTCTGCCCATATTATTGAAGAAATAAATGAAACCGTTAAGCAATGGACAAATTTTGCCAATGATGTAAATTTAAACTCTCCATTACGTGATACAATCTCAGATACATTATTAAACTTGAAGTAGTTTACAATAAATATAAGCTGTAAAATTATTAGTACATGACAAAAATAAACTAATCGTCAATAATACTGTTTTTGTCACAAATTTTCCGCTAAAAACGACGTTGTTAAATAAGTCCAGAGGTTTTATTCGCTTGTTTCTTTTCAATTTAGCCAAATATCTCCATAGTTAAATGTAAAACTCCTTTTTATAAATACTTAAAGAACAATTGGGTTCTTTTGCATTGATTTACAACCTTTTGCACCATGTTGTATAGCAGCAGATTAGAGTGTTTAGTGTATCTTTACAGCATGAAAAATAAGAAAATAAATGTCCTTAGTGAACTTACCGATGAGTGCGATGTAAACAAAAAAATTACATCAAATAAATTTATAATTGCAGAGAAATATCTTAATCAAAGATATGATATACGATATAATACTGTAAGTAATAAGTTTGAATACAAGGAAAAAGCGGAAGAACTGTATGAAGATTTAAATGAAAATAATCTATACATTAAATTACAAAAAGATAACATCAATTTAAGTCTGAATAATTTAGTGGCTTTATTGAAGTCTGATTTTGTAAATAGGCATGATCCTTTTGTAGAGTATTTTGAAAAACTACCTGCTTGGGATGGAAAAACTGACCATATAGCATTCATATGTAGTTTTATTAAGGCAAAAGATCAAAAACGATTTAACCACCATTTTAAAAAGTGGTTGGTAAGATTAGTTAAAACCGCAACACAACCGGAATCATACAATAAACAAGCATTTGTATTAGTGAGTAATAAACAAAATTCGGGTAAATCAACTTTTTGTCGTTTTTTATGTCCAAGAGCACTTACACAATATATTGCAGAAAATATTGGCACTGATAAAGATAGTCATGTAGCGATAACTGAAAATTTTCTTATAAATCTTGATGAACTTTCACAAGCTGATAAGGCAGAGTTAAATGCATTTAAATCTATGTTTTCTAAGGACAAAGTAAAAGCGAGGCTTACATA
>CAZUQY010000445.1:0-2842 GCA_964622935.1 uncultured Bacteroidales bacterium
GTTCAGGAACATCTCAAGGCGTACCGGTAATCGGATGTAAATGTAAAGTATGTCAATCTGACAACCCATATGACCATCGTTTGAGGTCATCATTATTGCTAAAAACCGATAATCTAAATATCCTTATTGATGCAGGACCTGATTTCAGACAACAAATGCTTCGTGAGAATATCGACAAACTTGATGCAATTATTTTCACACATGAACACAAAGATCATATTGGGGGACTTGACGATGTAAGAGCCTTTAATTTCATGACTAGACTACCAATGGAGATATATGCAGAAGCTCGAGTTCAATCAACTCTAAGAAGTGAATATTCTTATGTCTTTTCTGGAGCTAACTATCCGGGACTACCAAAATTAAATCTCAATACAATAGACGAAGCTGCTTTCAATATTGAAAATATAAAAATAATTCCAATAAGAGCGATGCATTATAAATTACCAATACTTGGTTTTAGAATTGGTGATCTTACCTACATCACAGATGCCAATTATATTTCAGAAGAGGAAAAACAAAAGATATTTGGAACAAAAACACTAATAATCAATGCCTTAAGAAAAAAAATACACATTTCGCATTTTGCACTTGATGAATCTCTTAAAATCGTCAAAGAATGTAATCCCCAACAAGCATATTTTACACATATCAGTCATCATATGGGACTTCATGAAGAGTCTAATATTGAGCTGCCGAAAAATACTGAACTAGCCTACGATGGACTAAGATTTAATTTTAGTTTATAAATAAGGCCCATTTTAATATGATGCATTTAAATGGTCATTTCTTTTTACTACATTGGCAGGAATTAACAAAAAAAAGACTGATTCTGCATTTAATTCTGGAATGCACTTCATTCTTGTTTTCTGCATTACGCTGGCATCTATGGTAAAACCTTCCATTCTACAAGATATTTAATATGCTCTTTTCTTCTATATTGGATTCACAATATTTGGAACATTATTTCTTCATATAATCTTATCCTTCATATTTAAAATAGACCGCGACACAACAATGGGAACATCAACAGCTCTAGTTTGTTCTCCGCCTTTTGTCCCAATGATTGCAAATGCGATAAAGAATAAAAATGTAATTTTACCAGGGATAACAGTAGGAATAATTGGATACGCAATAGGTAATTACTTAGGAGTTTTTATATCATGGTTATAAAAAATTACCTATAAAAACTCATCGCACGTATGTTGATCCATAATTAAAACGAATAAATTAACAAATCTCTAACTATCTTAACCTACGTTTTCATTGTCAGTATAAAAACTATTTTTAAATTTGTATCAACAATAAAAATAATAATTATGAAAAAGAATGTATTTATAATCAGTTTCCTAATTCTGGCCTTTGCGGGATTAAATTTATTCGGCCAAGAGGATAAAGAAAAGAAAGATGTATATCAATTTACAATGGAGAAACAAGTTCCTGTCACCTCTGTAAAAGACCAATATAGAGCTGGTACTTGCTGGAGTTTCAGTGGAATAGGTTTTGTCGAAGCCGAATTATTGAGAAAAGGCAAAGGCGAATATGATCTAGCTGACCTTTTCATTGTTCGCAAAGCATATGAAGCTAAAGCTGAGAAATATATAAGAATGCATGGCGAAACTAACTTTGGTGGCGGTGGTGCATTTCATGATGTATTTTATGTAATGGAAAATTATGGTATTGTTCCTGAAGAACAATACCGAGGTTTAGAATATGGAGAAGACAATCATGTTCATGGTGAACTCGATGCTGTATTAAAGGCTTATGTTGATGCAGTTCTTAAAAATAAAAATAAGAAATTATCTACAGCATGGTTTAAAGGCCTTCAAGGCATTCTTGATGCTTATTTAGGTGAAGTTCCAGAGCATTTCACATATAACGAAAAGAAATATACACCTAAATCATTTGCTAAAGAATTAGACTTTAATCGCAACGATTACATCAATTTTACATCATACACTCACCATCCATTCTATAAATCTTTTATTCTTGAGATTCCTGACAATTGGCTTTGGGGCGAATCATACAACCTTCCTATTGAAGATTTAATAACAGTTATGGATAACGCAATCTCTAATGGTTATTCAATAGCATGGGGGGCTGATGTAAGTGAAAAAGGATTTAAATGGTCAAAGGGTGTTGCTATTGTGCCTGCAGATGACAGACCTGACCTTGATGGATTAGAAAGAGCAAAATGGGAAGAACTTTCTACTAAAGAAAAAAATGAATTGCTTTATAGCTTCGAAAAACCTCTCAAAGAAAAAGATATCACTCAAGAAATGAGACAAGTGGCATTTGACAATTACCAAACTACTGATGACCATGGCATGCTAATATCAGGAATTGCTAAAGATCAAAATGGTGTTAAATATTATTATGTGAAAAACTCATGGAATACAAATAATATTTATGATGGTTATTTTTATGCTTCAGAAAGTTTTGTAAAATACAAAACAATGAATATTGTTGTTCACAAATCTGCTATTCCAAAAGATATACTTAAAAAACTTGGAATCAAATAGTTTAAAATTTAATGAATCCTTTTAAAAAGCCACTGTAACAGTGGCTTTTTTTTTGAAAATTGTTCATAAAAAACAACAATAAAAACAACTTTTCCATAAAATATCTCGTAAAATTGTATAAATTTTATATTATGAAAACACTTATTATATATGCAAATTACAAAGAGAATAGTTTCACAAGTGCTATAAGAGACATATTAGCTGAAACTTTTCATAACAATGAACACGAAGTAGTAGTAAGGGACCTATACGACATTAAGTTTAACCCCGTTTTAAGCAAAATTGACCTTGAGTCAATTGAAAAAAATATTTTCCCAATT
>CAZUQY010000446.1:0-2829 GCA_964622935.1 uncultured Bacteroidales bacterium
GCCGCTTAATATATAAAACTTGTTTTTTGAAGAATAATCTGGAAAGGGAAGCTCTTAAGAGGGTGTGGCTGAGCCCTCCCCCTCCTATAAGTATATGTGGATTAGCCATATTATTTATGAGGACGACAAATACATTGAGACATTAGATATTTGTGATAATACATCTCCATACGGATTAACGGGAGCAATTTTTAGCAGCGATAAATTAGCTATGATTCAAGCTTGTAGAATATTAAAATATGCTGCAGGAAACTTCTACATAAATGATAAGCCTACAGGTGCAATGGTGGGTCTTCAACCATTTGGAGGAGCAAGGGGTTCAGGAACAAATGATAAAGCAGGCGGACATCTTAACTTACTGCGCTGGACAAGTCCACGTACAGTTAAAGAAACATTTGTACCACCTACAGATTTCAAATATGATTATATGAAATAGAATTGCCTTAGTCCAAAATTTGGACTTTCTTTTCGTTCTCAGGATATATTGAAGGAGTTCCTTGATAATCCTTTACAACTCCTTTTATGCAAACTTTTTTGTTAAGAAGAAAGACCTCTGGTTCGTAACTAAAATTAATAACGTTTGATTTCCAAATTGTAGCACTAAACACCTGATTTGGAAAATTTTTATCCAAATTCAAAAAGACATGTCCATTTTTTGATTTATGTGAACTAACAATAGTTCCGCATATGCTCACCTCTTTTGGGTATTCAATAAATTGTCTAGCATCAAGCGTATTATATGAATTCTTTGGTAATTCGCTTTTTGGAATAGCCGTAGCATCATTTTTCTGAGCCCCGCTTCTCCAAAGTGAAATATCTGACTGGGATTCTATTTTCTGTTCATCCTCATCGCTAAGATTTGAGAAAAAATTAATCCCTGTGATACTTTCAACCGAATCAATTGATACTACAAATGACTCTATTAGATTTGAATCATATTCTTGTGGAATAACAAAAGCAACCCCTTTATTTTCCTCAAAGTCGACAGCAATTTTAAAGTGTCTTTCAGGAATCGTAACATTATTTACACTTCGCGTCTGTTTAGGTAAGCCGTCAGACAGTATTGGACCTGTAACAATGAAAAGGTCTCTATCAGAATTATTATATACATATGCCCGAAAGAACCCCTCAAGACCTGCCCAGATTTCCCGATTAAAATCAGGTAATTGAGGAGTCATGTTTGAATATAAATATGATTCTGAAAGTGCAATTTCTGACCATCTAAAATCTGCAGATGGAGCTAAATGCCCTCTATCATAACCAAATCCATCATAATCATAAGCGCCATCCTCCAATTTTGTTTTAATAAAATAATCTGCTTCTACTGAAGAGCCTGTTAAAACAAGACTATCAGGTCTAAAATCATTTGTTCTAGACACAGAACCATTTACTATGTCGTGACTAAGTATATGAGCAACCCATTTTGCAACCTCGTCCTCTTCTGAATAAACCAAACAATACGCTCTATGACAAACTAAGTCTTCTCCTTCTTTTAATTCCGGCAATCCATTCTCCATCAACCGAGATTTGAGTCCCTCTAGCTTCAGGATTTCTATTTGCTTTGAAATGCTATCTTGCTTTTGGCTAAGTAATTCAAACTGCTGGATAAGGCTTTTCAACTCACTAGTATCAACTTGTCCATATCCAGTTAAAGACACAACAAGAAAAGTAAATAATATTACAGAATAATATTTTATCATAGTAAAAAAAAGGTGACCGTAGTCACCTTAAATATTTTGTTATTCGCTATAAACTAAAATGTCATCGAGATAGAATATTCCGCTCTCGCCAGTTTCGGTGACATATTTAAATGCAACATAAACCTCTCCAGTATAATTAGATAAGTCAACTATTCCAGATTCAGTCCATTCTCCGAATGAACCTGATGGTGAAGTTGCCATTATCGGCGGCAATTCTGTCCAGATTGCATTTTCGGCACTACCTGTTCCAGTATAGTCAGTAGAAACACACAATTTTAGATTAGCCCCATTAAGCCAACCAGCTCTTGATCTAAATTGCATTTTTGCAGAAGCAAGTGTCATTTGAGGTAAAATCAACCAAGTTGTATTTTCATTTTCATCCCCAGTAATTTTAACTGTGGCAGATTCTCCATTATTTGATCCAAACCACTCAGGTAATCCAATTTCTGAATAATTTTCCCAACCTGTCAAATTTACAGCAGCTCCATTTTCAATTCCATCAAAATTTGTAAAAAACAATGTATCAACATCCCCAAAACGACGCTCATTAAAAACAACTTCTCCTGCATTTCTAATTATTAGCTGATGATCATCATAATATTTCCCTGCTATAGCAATAACAGATCCTCTTCCTTCAGGAATAGCATTGCCTGCAAAACTTGCGTAACCACTTGTGCGAACAAGAATTGTATTCCCAAACTCATCTTCTATAGTTCTATTTTCAGTGACAAGCAGAGAATCGTCTGCATAAGTAAAATCTAAATCTTCATTCACAAACTGAACATTTTCAATTTTTACAAGTTTTCCAAGATACTGATTAGTGTTTATCATACCTAAAGTAACAACCTCTGGTGTTTTATGATGAAGGGTTGAAACCTTTACAATATTATCATCAACATCTACAGAATCTAACTGCATCATTCCAGCATAATCACCTATAATTAAACCTTTAAGATAGATTCTTACTGAATCGCCTTCATAAAGTCCACCAGAAGAAAGCAAATGTAAATTGATAGCAGTTGTTTCATCTTGAACATATGCTGATTTATAAAGATTACCAGACTTATCGTCCATTGTTATTACACCATAAACAGAAAAGTCATCTATAAATTTGTAACTAGTTTGATTT
>CAZUQY010000447.1:0-2828 GCA_964622935.1 uncultured Bacteroidales bacterium
TGGTTATCGAACTGGTTATAACTTAACCACGGGGGCCGACAACACTATAATTGGCTATTTGGCTGGGGGCTGTGATAGTACAACAATAAACTTTGGTGATAATGTAGTGATTAGAACGAGAGCTGGCATTGCTTTTGGCGGTTTTGATAATGTGATAATAGGATAAGAGGCGGCTCAAAATATAACAGGGACTTCATGTGATGACAATGTGATTATAGGAGAGCAGGCAGGAAAATTTCTGAATAATGCAGATGATAATATTTTTATTGGGAACTTTGCAGGTAGTGGACTTATATCACCAGGAAACAATATTGCCAGTGATAATGTGTATATTGGATCATATTCCGGCTTTAAAACCACAACAGGTAACCGTAATTGAATGGTAGAGAACGAAGCCGGTTATGATATTACATCAGGATACAGAAACACATCTATTGGCGACTCTGCTGGTACAGACTTAAGTACTGGCCACCATAATACATTTATAGGGCAATCTTCAGGGGCTTGTACTGAATTTGCTAGCCACAATACTTTTGTTAGATCATATGCAGGATGGGATAATAACAGAACTATAGGCGCAACTGGAGAAGGACAACAAAATACATATCTTGGCGCAGGATGCGGATATACAAATCGTGAAGGGAATTACAATGTCGGCATGGGTGCTTTTGCCGATTTTCGTTCAACAGGATATATTGGAACTAACGATAATGTAGGTAATGTTTTTATTGGTACATACTCAGAAGTAGATGAAATGTATAGTATTGCAATAGGATACGAATCTAAGGTTTATGGCATGTATACTATTGGTCTTGGTTCTAACTTACGTTATGATGATAATAATACAGATTACTCAATTGGAATGGGATATTTTGGTCAGGCTGATAACGCACAAAATTCTGTAGCACTTGGAAGGGAACATATCTTAAATACAGCCGATAACAGCGTTGCTATTGGAGCTTACACTGATATTACTAATGACTTTGGTATGGCAATCGGCTATGATGCGAATATTTCAGGGCAATACTCTTCAGCATTTGGCTATGAATCTAATGTAGCAAGTGACTCGTATATGGCATTTGGTTATGGTTCAAATATTGGCACAGGTGTTATAAACTCAATTGCAATGGGAACTAATTCCACTGTATCATCAAGTAATGCATTTGTACTTGGCAACACTTCAAATGCTTTACGTTTGGGAATTGGTGTAACAAATCCTAATCAATATGCAGCAATAGAACTAGCAGAAAAAAACAAGGGATTACTTGTTAACAGGCTTACAAATGCAGAAAGAACAGCATTTCAAGCATCTCTTACAGCAACAGAAAAAGGTTTAATTGTATATGATACTGAAGACAATGCGTTGTATACCTGGGATGGAGCTATCTGGTCATCTTCCACAAACACTGATACTCATTTAACAGAAGTCGAGGTTGATGCAATGGCTGATGATAATGGTTACTTAACTTCTTTCTCTGAAGTTGATGGTGATATTACAAACGAAATTCAAGACTTACAATTAGTTGGAAATGATTTAACTATTACTAATAATGGAACTGCAACTACAATTGACTTATCTGCATACCTTGATGATACAGATACTGACACTCAATTATCTGAAATTGAAGTTGATGCGTTTGTTGCTAATAATGGATATTTAACATCTTTTACTGAATTGGACGGAGATGCTACAAATGAACTGCAGGATATTTCACTTTCTGGTACAGACCTAACTATTACAAATGGAAGTACAATTGATTTGTCAAGTTTACAAGATGGAACAGGAACTGACGAACAATCTTTAAGCTTAAATGACACTGAGCTAAGTATATCAAATGGAAATACTGTTGATTTATCAAGTATACTCGAGCCCCTAGAAATAGTAATAGACGATTTAATTCATAGAATTGATTCACTTGAAAGTGTTATTACAGATTGTTGTGGAGGTACAAAAGTATACACAGACGAAATAGATATTGATGAAGCAATTCTATATCAGAATATTCCTAACCCATGGGGAGAAACAACAACAATAAACTATTACCTCCCTTTCACTACCTATAATGCAAGAATTGAAATCAGAACAGCCGAAGGTAAAACAGTAAGTACTATCAATATCGAAGCAAAAGGAGATGGTCATATTATAGTTTCTGCAGGATCATTTGCTGAGGGTATTTATTTCTATTCACTTATTGCTAACAATAAACTAATTGATACTAAGAGATTTGTATTAACACAATAATTGTTTTCTAATATTAAAAAATAGAAGAGAAAAATTTCTCTTCTATTTTTTTAATCATGAACATAAATCAATCCATATCGTGCAGCAGTATAATCTTCGTAAAATTCTTCAATTGAGATTACTACCTTATACATTTTTGTCTCTAAAGGCTGGTAAATCATTGTCGTAAGTCCATTTTCTACTTCATCGGAATAAGCAACAGGAAACCACAAATCATTTTCAGCATCATATTCATTTAAAGTTAAATTAAAATCTTTAACCCCAGCATCAACAAACCCAACAAACAGATATTCCCAATCAGCATACAAGTCTCTAAAACTTTCTTTGGTTGAGAATATCAAATCATATTCAATACGGACAATTTCCATTCCAACGCTATCCAAATACCTTACGTATTCAGCTCCATCAAAATATAGAGGATATGACTTAACACCATTTACACATTGAGATGATAGAGAAAAACTAATTATTATAAATAATAAAACAACAGTTGCTTTTAAACACTTCATATTTTCACGGTTTTAGTTAGTAATAATGAATAATGAATTTTATAAATTTAATTCATATAGCAACGATAATACCAAAA
>CAZUQY010000448.1:0-2820 GCA_964622935.1 uncultured Bacteroidales bacterium
AGAGTAAAGAAAAAGACTTTCATTATAATGACCATTTTAGGTCCGATTCTTTTTGCTGCAATGATGATTGCACCGTGATTCTAATGAAAATGGAAAGCGATGATTATAAAAAAATCGCTGTTATTGATGAAAGCCGAATGTTCGAACCGGCTTTAAAAAACACAGAGTACATCGAATTCGAATTCGTGTCTGACAAATACTACGACCCTAATACAGTAAGCTACGACGTAGAGCAGGCAAAAATAGATCTTAAAGACTCCGATTACTACGCATTACTTTACATACCTCACACTGCAACTGAAACCACCAATGGAGCGACAGCTGTAGTACAACTTATTTCGCACCAGCAACCAAATCTAGGTTTAAAAATGCATATTGCAAATGGAATCGAGAAGTTTTTAGAGGACGTTAAGTTAAGTTCAAAAGCAGAAGAGTTAGGAATTACTCAAAAAGATGTTAATGATATTCTTCAAGTTGTTAATACAAATATAAACGTGGTTACATCAACCCTTGATGATGAAGGAAATGAAAAAGAATCATCAACTGAAATTGCAATGGTTATTGGATATCTCTGTGGGTTCTTGATTTATATGTTTGTTTTCATGTATGGATCACAAGTAATGAGAGGTGTTATCGAAGAAAAATCCAACAGAATTGTAGAAGTAATTGTTTCGTCTGTAAAACCATTCCAGCTAATGATGGGAAAAATTATTGGGGTAGCAATGGTAGGATTAACACAATTCCTACTTTGGGTTATTCTAACAATTGGCTTAGTTACACTTGGGCAAAGTCTACTACTGAAAGATTATGACATGTCAACAATATCGCAACAAACAATAAATTCTGGATCTCAACTTGATAATTCAACTAATCCACAAAATGAAGATACTTTAAAATTTGAAAAAATGTTTAAGGCAATGTATGCTGTTGACTATGTCACAATCATAGCATTTTTCTTGTTTTATTTTATGGGTGGTTACTTATTATATGCAGCAATGTTTGCTGCTGTTGGATCGGCTGTCGATAATGAAACCGATACTCAACAATTTATGTTACCAATAACAATCCCACTTGTTTTAGGCATAATTGTAATGGTTTCGGCAATAAACAATCCATCCGGAAGTCTTGCCTATTGGTTCTCAATTATACCATTTACTTCGCCTATTGTTATGATGGTAAGAATTCCATTTGGAGTTCCATTCACTGATTTACTTATTTCAATGGGATTACTTGTAGCCAGTTTTATTGCTATGACATGGTTTGCTGCAAAAATATATCGAGTTGGAATTCTAATGTATGGTAAAAAAGTAAACTACAAAGAATTATGGAAGTGGTTTAAATACAGAAACTAGTGAGAGTTGCATCCATAGATATTGGTACAAATACCTGCAATTTACTTATTGCAGAGATTGATTCTGATAAGCATCCGTTGTTCATTCATCGTGATAAAAAGGCTATAAGCCTAATTAATAACAGAGATTACCTTGAAAACAATATTTCGGATGAATCAATCAATAATCTAGTTTTAGTTATTAAAAAATATCAAATTGAAATTTCTAATTTAGGAGTCTCAAAGACGATTGTTACAGCAACCAGCGGCATACGAAGTGCCAATAACAGAACCCACGTTGTCAATACAATAAATCTGCATACTGGTTTAAATATCGAAATTATTGATGGACAACGAGAAGCTGAACTTGTTTATACTGGAGTCAACAAAGCAGTAAACATATCTAAAAAAACATTTTTGATTATTGACATTGGAGGTGGCAGTATTGAATTTATTATCGTTAAGAATGAAGAAATTGTTTTTAAAGATAGCTTTCAAATTGGTGTAGCAAGACTTCTCAATACCCATAAATTTTCAGATCCTCTCATACCAAATGATATTTTAATTATTGAAAATTCTTTACGTCAAAATTTATCTGAACTATTTAAACTTTGTAAAAATATTGGCATCAACACTCTTGTTGGATCTTCCGGATCATACGAAACATTTGCTGACTTAATCAAATGTGAATTTGATTTATCTCAAATTAGTACAACAGATGCAAGCAATACAATAGACATTGATTGTTTTGAAAAAATTCATCAAAAACTTATCACTTTTGATTACGAAAAAAGGAAAAATATGCCAGGAATGGAAATAATACGAGTACAACTCATTCCTATAGCATCCGTTATAACAAACTTTGTAATCAATGAACTTAATATAAAATTATTAATACAATCTAACTATTCAATAAAAGAAGGTCTGATTTTTGATTATCTTAGCAAAAATTATTGATTTTGAAAAACTTACGAAACATGAAAAATATTTTTTTAAGCCTTATTTTAATTCTTTTTATTAGTACAAGCTATGCACAGGAAGAGAAACAGTACAAAGTTGCAACAATTGCATTTTACAATCTCGAAAACTTGTTTGATACAATTAACGATCCGGACATTTTTTTAAACCATGAGTTTACTCCTGCAGCAGACAAACATTGGAATACAGAAAAATATTTCTCAAAAATGGAACGTATGGGACATGTGATTAGTACTATTGGCGCAGATGTTACCGGTTCTGCTCCAGCAATTATCGGGGTGAGTGAAATAGAAAACATTACAGTTCTTGAAGATCTTGTTAAAGCAAATGATATAGAAGAATACAACTACCAAATAGTACATTTTGATGGTCCAGACCATCGTGGTGTAGATTGTGCATTATTATATCGTCCCGAATATTACACAGTAACAAGCACAGCAATGTATCACGTAAGAATAGAAGATACTGCTTGGACTACAAGAGACCAACTTTTAGTATCTGGTAAATTAGAT
>CAZUQY010000449.1:0-2805 GCA_964622935.1 uncultured Bacteroidales bacterium
ATAAATTGTTCAGTATCGTAATAAATGAAACAACCAGGGGAACAGCAAACGAAAAAGGTTCAGGTTTAGGCTTACTACTTTGCAAAGAATTTGTAGAAAAACACGACGGAAAAATTTGGGTTGAAAGCGAAGAAGGAAAGGGCAGTAGGTTTAAATTTACAATGCCTTTGTGCAATGATTGAGAATTAGAAATTGAAAAATAATGTTTTAAAAACAAAAACATGAAATCACAAGAATCAAATAATCTTCGCCAAAAAGCCGAAGAGCAATTAAAAAATAAACATTCGTTAAAAACGGCAGACCTTAGAGCCGGTGCTGAGCGAAGTCGAAGTGAAGCCGATACAATAAAACTTTTGTATGAACTTGAAGTTCATCAAATAGAATTGGAAATGCAGAATGAACAACTGCAACTTGCAAAGGAAAAAGCAGAAACAAATGCCGAAAAATATACAAATCTGTACGATTTTGCCCCTGCCGGATATTTTACACTTGACAGCGAATTTAGAATTTGCGAATTAAATTTCAATGGAGCTCTTATGCTTGGTAAGGAACGATCAAAATTGATAAATAGTAACATCAAACTAATTATTACACCGGAAACCCGTATCGTTTTTGCTAATTTTTTAGACAAAATATCAGAAACCAAAACCAAACAAACCTGCGAAGTAAGATTCACCATAAATGATAAGCCATCTATTTTTGTTTATATCGAAGGTATTTTAGCTGACACTGAAAAGAAATACCTTTTAACATCGGTTGATGTAAGTGAACGTAAAAAGGAAGAGAGAGAAAAGGAAAAGCTTTTAAATAATCTTGGTGAGAGGATCAAAGAATTAAATTGTCTTTTTGGCATTACTAGTATTGTTGAGAAGCCTGGAATCACCCTCAATGGTATACTTGAGGAAACAGTAAGTCTTCTTCACCATAGTTGGCAATACCCTGAAATCACTTGTGCCAGAATAATTTTAGAAAACAAAGAATATAAAACGGATAATTTTTTAGAAACAAAATGGAAACAATCAGTTAATATTATCATTCAAGGGAAAATTATTGGAGAGGTTGCTATTTGCTATTTGGAAGGAAAACCTGAATCTGACGAAGGCCCATTTTTAAAAGAAGAAAGAGACTTATTAGAAGCCGTAGCAAAACGATTAGGAAGAATCTCCGAACAGAAACAGGCGGAGAAAACGCTACATGATATTAATGCAAGGCACTCTGCCATGATAGAAAATATCGGTGATGTTATTGCCATTGTGGGAGCTGATGGCAGTATAAAATATCAAAGTCTGAATATTGAGAAATGGTTTGGATGGACACAGAAGGATATGATTAATACAAGCGGCTGGGATTATCTGCATCCGGAAGATATTATAAGGAATCAGAAAGAATTAAGTAAAATACTCGAAAAAGAAAACGCCTCGACGACGATTGAATTCAGATACAAATGTAAAGATGGGATTTATAAATGGGTAGAACTTACTGCCGTTAACCGCATCAACGATTCTGTCATTAATGGTGTGCTGTTAAATTACCATGATATCACCGAACGCAAGCAAGCCGAACTAGCTTTGCATAAAAGCGAAGCAAAATTCAAATTACTCAATCGTTTAACTTCTAAAATGCTTCTGTTGCAAGACATGGAGAGCATTTATAAATTTATTGCCGAGAGCTTGCAGAAACAATACTCCGATACAATTATTACTTATGTTTCAATAGATGAGACAAATATACAAACACGTTTAGAAACGGTTTCTGGCTTGGACAACAGCCTTTTCAAAAAAATCATGAAGATTTCCGGATTTAATCCGATAGGTAAAAATTACAAGCTTACTACATTACATAATGATTATTTCAAGTCGGGCAATTTAGTTGAATTTAAAGGTGGATTGGCTGAATTTTCGGGTTCAGAATTTCCTGCAGTTGCAGCAAGTGCGATTGAAAAATTAATGGGTCTGCATAAAATTTATACCATTGGTATAAATAAAGATGATGATTTATTCGCGGCTATCCATTTTTTTACTTTCAATAAAAAAGTTATTACCGATAGTACCTTTATTGAGGCTTTTACTAAACAGGCAGGACTTGTATTGCAGAAAAAAATGGTGGAAAAAGCATTGAAAGAAAGCGAAATACGGTTTAAAGCACTGCACAATGCTTCTTTTGGGGGAATTACAATTCACGATAAGGGTATAATCTTAGAATGTAATAAGGGATTGTCAGATATGACAGGATACTCCGTTGATGAGCTTATTGGAATGGTTGGACTTTTACTAATTGCAGAACAATCACGCGATAGTGTGATGAAGAATATTTCATCAGGTCACGAAAAACCGTATGAAGCAATTGGTTTGCGTAAAAATGGCAAAGAGTTTCCACTGCGTTTGGAAGCCAGAAATATCCCATACAAAGGGAAAATGGTTAGAGCTGTTGAATTTAGAGATATTACAGAACAAAAAAATACTGAATTAGAAATCATTAAAGCCAAAGAACACGCAGAAGAATCCGATCGCCTAAAATCCGCATTTCTAGCAAATATGAGCCACGAGATACGCACTCCAATGAATGGAATATTAGGTTTTTCCGATTTGTTGAAAAATCCTAATCTTACTGGTGAACTGCAACAAAAGTATATCGGCATCATCGAAAAAGGCGGGGAACGGATGCTCAATATCATCAATGATATTATTAGTATTTCGAAAATAGAATCGGGGCAAATGGAAGTTCATCTGAAGGAATCGAATATTAACGAACAAATCGAATACATTTATACCTTCTTCAAACCCGAGATTGAAGGAAAAGGAATGC
>CAZUQY010000450.1:0-2802 GCA_964622935.1 uncultured Bacteroidales bacterium
CAATAAGACTAAGAAAAATAACAACTGGTGATTATAAGTTTATTGAAAACACAATCGATAAAATAGTAAAAGTTAAAGTTATTACTCCGATAATAAATCCTGTCTTTCTATAGCTAATACTTTTACTAAAAAGATAGAGACCTGCTAATCCAAGACTTAAAATAAACAAAATTATTGACACAATTGCCCATGTGTCTGAAGACATGATAGAAATTATACTGACAAACCATTTATTATAAAATGCAACAGGCAATTCTTCTGTTTTGCTTTTAATCTTTCCATTAGCAATATCAAGATTATGCTTTGCGTCTGAGTTTGAAGGATTAAGACACAGAGATTTTTCATAAAAATAAATAGCTTGTGCAAGATCCCCTGTTTGATAATAGCAATTTCCTGCATTTAAAAAGAGTTCTGATGATGAAAAATCTTTAGAGATTATACTGTCATAGAATTTTGCAGCATTTACATAATCGGCTTTAATGTAATAAAATGAGGCAGAATCTTCTAGTTGTTTAATATCCATTGAAAATGCTTGCCAGAAGCTAAAAACTGTCAAAATTAAAATTGTTGCCTTTTTCATAAAACCCGAATTTAAACTTGTACAATATGTTTTTGTTTTCTCCATTTTAATCTACTTATTTAATATTCTGCTCCAATGTTTCAATAATTTTGGTTGCCTCTGAATAAATATAATTTAATTCGGTTTCTGCAGACGCAGGAGCAAAGTGAGCAAACTCACACTTGTCGATTACTTCAAGCAAATTAGTAATAATATCCTGATTTATGTTTTTCTTGTCAAGTATATCACTTATTCGATCTTTTGTGAGTTCTGCTACAGGAACTTCAAGTTTGTCGCTACAATAACCCCATAATGCTGAAATAATTTCTTTGTTGAATTCAGTATTAAGGTTTTGCACCATATATTTTTTAGCCTTTTTTAGTCTTTTCTGAGATGTTTTACCTGCTTTACGTTGTTTAACAAGTGCTAGATTTGAATTTTCCTTTATTTTTTTTCGTAAGACAATAGTTATTGAAATAAATATTATAAAAGGTAAAATAAAGAACCAAATAAATGACACTGATTTTGAAATGGGTACATAATTTTGTTTTAGTTTAAGACTATTGTAATTTACAAATCTGATATCGTCTTCTGTAATATAATCAACGTTCTTTTGAGTATAATTATAAGAGTTCTCTCCAAAATCAGTGTCATTTTTATCTTTCTTTACAGCAACTACAATCTTATCTGATTTAATAGTTTTATATTGTTTGTTTTTTGTGTCAAAATAAGTAAAGTCGACAGTTCCTAACTTAAAAATCCCTGGATAACGAGGTATTATTGTATACTCCCAAGATTTTGTTCCATTTAAACCATTAGCATTTACTTTGGTGTTTTGCTCAGCAATGGGTTCGTAAACTTCAAATTCCTTAGGCCATGTTATTTTCGGAGTTTCAACCATATTGAAGTTTCCATTTCCTGAAACAGTAAACCTTATGCTAACAGCATCATTTACTAAAACAGTATCTTCAGACTGAGTCATCTTTAAATTAAAGTTTCCAACTGCACCGCTGAAACTATCAGGCGATTGTGGCAATTGATTTACGTGAACATTTATTGCTTGTGATGAAATTGATTTTGAAGCTGTTTCATAATATCCAAACGCACTCCTTCTATTACCCGACTGCACCGGCTGACGAACTTGACAATCAATTTTACATGGCTCAATCTTTATATCGCCTGATACGCGCGGATATAAAATATATTTTTTTATTAAACCCACATTGTAAACCTGATTATTATAGTTTTCATGTACTAGATTAATCCTGTCAGGAGTTTCTATTTCTTCAGCATAGAAATCATCAAATTTAGGCAACTTAATATCTTCAAATCCAACTAAATCAACTTTTGCGTATATTTTTACTGTTGCAATTAAGCTTTCACCCTTATACAAATTCGTTTTATTAACAAAAACCTTAACAAAAAGATCGTCACCTGTAATTTCTTTTGGTTGGGTGTTTGCATTATTGGTATTGTTACCAGAACCCATCATATTGTAAAAATCAGCCCAAGGGTCGTAGTTGTTTGTTTTGCGCCTATTATTATTTTGTACAGGATCTTTTTGTATTTCAACACTTACACTATTCGAAGTGTATTCTTCGTCATTTACAGTTGCAGATGCTCCTGCAATAGTAAATTTTCCAGTGTTTGCAGCTTGAAAAGTATAAGTGTAAGTATATGTGTTTTCCTGTGTATAGCTCCCATTGACTATACTGATGTTTTGACTTGTAGAAACAGAAGGTCCATTAATTAGCTTTAATCCTGTATAATCTCCAAGTCTTAATGCTGTTGGCTTTTGATTTATAGCAAATTGTACCTGAAAGTTCTGGCCAACACCAGCTTTTGGCGCAGATTTAGCTGTAAACTTAATCCCATCAGCATAAGAAAATATACTCGTAAATATGATAATTGAAATTATAAATATCTTTCTCATAGTTCATCAATTCAATTAATGCAAAAATAAAAGAATATTGCCAATAAAAATATTAAAACTCTATGTTTTGTTAGCTTTCACAAAATTAACGAATAATGAGAGCTTTTGTTATCAAGTTTTCTTAAAAAAAAGTTAAAGAAATGGGATGCGTTAGCTAATATTATGTTAAATTTATCACGGAAATGTTGATTGTAAGCTTATGACCCGAAAAACATTTGATGCTCTAGTTAAATTATTTGCAATTTCAGTAAACAGACAAGTAAATTGTGATACTCAAGAAATTAAATCAAACTTCAAAAGTTTTCTGATT
>CAZUQY010000451.1:0-2797 GCA_964622935.1 uncultured Bacteroidales bacterium
GTGACAATATTAATTGTGTGATAAATTATGGTAAATGCGATGCCTGTGGTAAATGCATTTCTGTTTGTGAAGAAGCGGCTATTAGCTGGAGCGAAAATACGGAAAACATAATTTTAGGAAATAAATTGGTTTCTCATAAATAACATTTAGATATCTTTTTGGATAAGAGACTGAGCGGATTTTGAAGGACTTTTGCTCATGTAGGCTGGCGACACTCTGTGATGGGAGTGTCGCTTTTTTTTATTTTGGAATGAATGAGTTTTTTTTTAGTTTTGTAAATTAGATGCATTGTCAGCCAAATTTTTAATAAATATTTTATGAAACAAGTCATTAAAATCTCTCTAATAATTGCTTTTAGTTCAATCTTTTTATGATGTAATCTTTCTGGTAACGATAGTTCTACATATGGTCAAGAAATTAAAGCAAAGGATATTATCAAAGATATAAGTAATGAAAAGGATGTATATTTTGAAAATGCAATTATAAATGGTGATTTGGATTTTAGATTAATTAAGAAATATAGTAAAGAAAATAAGGCTTTGCATTGTTTCTATGCTTCACAGTCGATTTGTTTTATTAATTGCACTTTTAATGGAAGTGTAATCTTCTCTGGAATGGATTTAGAGAAAAACTTTTTTAGAACATGTTTTTTAAAAGGACTTACATTTAAAAATTGTATATTTAAAAAGGAAGCAATTGCTTCAAACTGCGAATATAGAGGTTTAACAGATTTTAGTAATTCGATTTTTGAAGCTAAAGCAGATTTCTCAGGATCGTATTTCGTAAGTAAAGATGTTATATTTAGCGAAGTTAGTTTTAATGATGAGCTCCAGTTTTCAAATACCAGATTTAATGGTAATTTAAGTTTTATGAAGAGTTTTTTTAAAGGCAATACGTATTTTCAAAATATGGCTTGTCTAGGTAATGTTATGTTTGCAAATTCAATATTTGCAGCATATACAGATTTTACGAATGCCTCGTTTACGGCAATAGTGAATTTTAATTATGCGGAATTTCGACAAAAAACCATAATAAATTATGTTAAATTTTCTGGTAGAGCAGACTTTGTAGAAACAGTCTTTAAAACAAAAACTGAAATTAAAGAATGTGCATTTTATTCAATTAGTAGATTTAGTAAAACTGAATTTAGCGGAAATACTATTATGGAAAACAATGTATTTGTTTCGCACGTTCCAGAATGCAAGGATTTGACTACAAGCAAAGGGTCAGAGTTTATTTTTACAAATAATACATTGGGCGCTGAGAAAAAGATTGAAAAGTTTGATTTAATTGAAATTACTGATAAAAACTAAAACAAAATATATTATGAAAAAAAGAAATGGAATTTTATTATCATTTTTCGTTATTATTGCTTTAGGATCAATGATTTATTTAAGCTCTTGCGAAGAAATTACTGATGAAGACATAATCAATACATTGGGTTGGCTTTTTAGTGAAGAAGATACAGAAGGAATTCCCGACGATATTAATCTAAGTTCAGCGTATGGAGATGAGTCTTTACCGTCAAGCGTTGATTTATCAACGTATTTTCCACCTATGGGAAATCAAGGAGAATATGGAACTTGTGTTGCATGGGCTTGTGGTTACAATTTACGTAGTTATATGTATGCTAGATTAAATAATCTTACAACTTCGGATATGTATTATGAGTCAAATGTCTTTAGTCCTAAGGATTTGTTTCTTTCGATACCCTCAGCTAAGAGAGGTGATGATTGTAATGGGACAACATTTGAGGCAGCATTAGATGTAATGGTTGATAGGGGAGTTGCACGTATGAGTGTTGCACCTTACGACAATCTAGGCTCATGTACATCCTCTCCTCAATCATCATGGACCTCAGACGCTGAAAGCTTTAAAATTTTAGATTATCGACAAATTGAAGAAACAATCGAGAATGTAAAAAGATACTTGTATCAAGGTAAGGCAGTCGTTTTTGGAGCACGTCTAGGTGATGAGTTTATGAATGCTTATGGAGATGTTCTCTTAACAAGCCAATCATATAATTATAGCGGACAACATGCATATCATGCAATGACTTTATGTGGATATGACGATAGTAAAGGACCTAATGGAGCTTTTAAAGTTGTTAATTCTTGGGGTACAGAATGGGGTAATCTTGGTACAATTTGGGTAGATTATGATTATTTTGTTCAGCAGGATTATTTTGCTTATGCATGTTTTATTGCCAATAATATCGAAGAAGAACCGGATTTGAGTGATCCTACTTCTGGATATGATTTACAGGCTTGGGAGCTATACGATATTCATATGGAAGGTGAAGATCCAAGAATGCGTGAAGCCTCATATAATGTATATAATACTGGAGAAAACGCTATAAATGCTGTTGATGATTGGAATATCCTATATTTGTATTACAATGCATACGATGCAAATGATTACGGTATTGTGCTTTATGACATGTATACTGATAATTATGGAACTTATGGGTTTTATGATAGACCAGATCCATTACCTTCAGATGTTCCTGCAGCTGATTATTGGGCAACCTATATAGATATTCCTGGGCAAACTGGTGTTGCAAATTATGTATCATCCGAATTATTTGGTGGAACATCTGATAAGTTTTATTGGCAATACGAAATGCCTGCAATTACGGGTTCGTATTATTTGGTTTTAGTAGGCGATGGCTTTGATGTGTTTTCAGAATTTAATGAGGATAATAATTATTACTTCTATACTTATGATAATGGTGATCCACTTAGTTTTATTGGAGGAGTATTGCAAGACCAGCCAGTGTCTAAAAAACATATAGATA
>CAZUQY010000452.1:0-2775 GCA_964622935.1 uncultured Bacteroidales bacterium
CAATTTTGGAGTAAGCATATTAATCCATTCAAAGCGATTTTGTTTTTGCTGATTAGGATATTGCTTTCAACTATTTTATTATTAAAGTTTTCATATAAATCCAACACTCTTTTAAAATGAACTGATGAAAGGTATTTTAGACTTATATTTGCCGGAGTCGTTACATGATTAAAAAAGACTTCACAATTGTTTGTATTTGCAAAATCCAAAATTTCTGGAATTTCATTCCAGTTTAGAGTTAACGGGCACACTGAAATTCGCATATTGGTATTTTTCAATTTCATGTGGGAATTAAAGGTAGTAAAATTATTTAAGGTTTTTAATAGTTTTCCACCTCTTCTAATAATGTTATAATTTTCTTCCCTGATTGAATCGATAGAAATTGAGACATGAAAATTCGGATGTTTCAAAAGTTGCAAAATCCTTTCGTTTAGAACACTGCCGTTTGTTTGAACATTTATTATACAGTTCTTATTTGTCTTAAATATTTCGTCCCATATAAGATAGTATTGTTCGATAATAAATGGTTCACCACCAACAAAATTGGCGAAATTTAATTTTTTTAAATATGGTTTTAATTCTTTAATAAAATCATTCCCATAGATCGTGTCTTTTTGATTTTTATCTCGGTCACACATAATGCAATCGAAATTGCATTCGTGAGAGAGCTCAAAATCGATTTGAGAAATTTTATCTTTGCTTTTGTTGTTTTTATAACATGATGCCATTAGTCCTGAAAAATTGTTTGCTATCAAGTTCTCTTCGCATATCTGACACCCCAATGAAAAGTTGTTTTCAGAAATATATTTTTGTTGAAGTTTCCGTGGTATTGATTTTACTATTTCACGAATGCTGGATTCTGGATATTTACCATAAAAATAGGACGATTTGTTTAAACAACAAGCCCCAACTTCTCCTGAAGGACTAAAGTATAAGGACGAAAACGGTGCTTTGCAAATTGGTAATTCTCCGTTAGTATTGTCCAGATAAAGGTTTATTAGTTCTTTACTGATGGATGCTTTAATTTTTGTTTTATTGAACATGAGTTTCTGAGTTAAATATCCATTTTTCAAACCATTTTTCTAATACTGCAAGTTTCCACAGTCTCCAATGGTCTTTATTTTCTAAGTAGAGATTTATTGTTTGTCTGTTTATTATTCCGGCTTCTACTAGTTTCGAATTTTCAAGATTAGACCGATACCATTCAAAATCCATATAGTATTTATCCGGACCAGTAAATCCTTGTTTTTTTCTTTTTAAAATAATGCTAGGAACAGATTTTTTAAGAATCTTATATAGAATGATTTTCTGTTTCTTTTTATTAAAATACACTTTGTTATCAAGAGTAAGCATCTTTTTACATAAATCTGAGTTCAAAAAAGGAACTCTTACTTCCAAGGAGTTGGCCATACTTGCACGATCAACTTTTGTGAGAACCAATTCGCCCATAAAACACTTTATGTCCATAATCTGAAAGCGTTTTGGTGTTGGAATATTCTCATCAAAATATTTACGATAGAACCTTTTTGTGTCGTCAGGAATATATTTATGGAATTTAGGATTTAAAAGTTGCTTAAGCTCGTCGGTATCGAATTTTCCCATTGCCATTGCATTTGAATAGCTATCAATATCAAAATTATTTATAGGCAATTCCCATCCCCATTTTTTTGAATCTTTGATTTGAGCTTTTGTAACATTCCATAGATATTCACGATGCCAGGTGTAGCCTGCAAATAGTTCGTCGGCTCCTTCTCCAGAAAGAACAGCTTTATTGTATTTTGCAGCAAGTTTTGAAACTTGGTAAGTCGGAATTATCGAAATATCAGCAATAGGTTCATCATAGAAAAACATCAAATCGTTAAGAATATCCAGAGATGAATTGTCCAGCATTTCGGAATGATGTTTAGTCCCAAATTTATTTGCAACTATTTCGGCAAAATGATGTTCACTTTTTTTCCAGCCATTAAAACCAATTGAGAAAGTATTAAATCCTTTTTCAAATTCTGAAAAATATTTAACCATTGCTGTGGAATCATAACCTCCGCTTAAGAATGAGCCTACTGGGACATCACTACGAATGTGGATTTGGACAGAATTTTTAAGCAATTCATTAATTTCTTTAACCGTTGTTTTTTGTTTGCAATCAATATTATCGATATTCAATTTAAAATATTCAGTATTAAAAAATTGAAAATCTGCATTAATCTCGATGAAATGTGCCGGTTCAATTTTGTAAATGTTTTTGTAAATTGTTTTTGGAGAAGGAATATATCTATATATAAAATATTCGCTTAATGAAGTAAAGTCAATTTCTCTTTTTATTTCTCGATTTTCAACAATTGCTTTAATTTCTGATGCAAAAATTACCTGTTCATGATCTGCATAATAATAGAGCGGTTTTATTCCAAATTTATCTCTGGCAATAAGGAGTTTTTTCTTATTTTCATCCCAGAGTCCAAAAGCAAACATTCCTTCAAGCTTTGTTATCATGTCAGTGTCCCATTCTTCGTATGCATGTAATACAATTTCTGAATCTGTATTCGATTTAAAAATGTGATTCTTTTCCTCGAGAATCTTTCGTAATTCCAGATAATTGTATATTTCACCATTGATAGTAAGCCAAATGGTTTTATCTTCATTACAAATCGGCTGAATTCCGTTTGCACTCAGATCCAAGAATGATAATCGACGATGTCCTAAAGCAATGTTATTTAGTTCTGAAAAGTAGGAATTAAAGCCATCAGGACCACGGTGTGACAAAGTGTCACGCATTCT
>CAZUQY010000453.1:0-2770 GCA_964622935.1 uncultured Bacteroidales bacterium
CTTACAGCAAAATGGAAAATTAGTTTTAGTAGTGGTTATGACTTCATTAGCAATAAAGCTACTTATACTACTATTGATATTTATCGTGACCTCCACTGTTGGGAAGCCAGTCTACACCTTGTTCCATTTGGATTACGCAAAGCCTATATGTTCCAAATAAATGTTAAAGCTTCAATGCTTAAAGATCTAAAACTTGCAAAACGTAGAAGCTGGGTGGATAATTTTTAACAAAATTTTAATAATTATTATAGTAAAATTGCGTTACAATTCAGTAATATGGCAAAGATTTTGATTACAGATAAAGTATTATCAGATTTTTTTAACTTTGCATATAATAAACTTAAATTTTAGGATTATGAAAAAGATTGCATTTACTTTTATTATTTCATTATTTGCCTTAGCTGGCATGGCTCAAAACTATGAAATTAAAGTAAAAATCAATGGCGTAAACGATACTGTTGTTTATTTAGGCCATTATTTTGGAGAGAAAAAATATGTCATTGACACAACTACAATTGACAGTAAAGGTAATGCCGTATTTACTGGAGACAAAGAATTAGGTAAAGGAATCTATTTAATTGTAATGCCTTCAAGAGGCATGATTTATTTCGAATTTCTTATTGCTGACAAACAGTCATTTTCTATTGAAACAGACACAACTAACTTTGTCGAATTTATGAAAATAAAAGGAAGTAAGGAAAATGTACTCTTTAATGGATATCAAAAAGAGATGGCAACTGTTCAAGAAAGAAGGATGTCACTTACTAAAGAATACGAGGCCGTTAAAGATGATGAAGTTGAACGCAAACGTATTTCTAACAAAATAAAAGAACTAAATGATGAACGAGTTGCATATATGGATAATGCAGTTAAGCAAAATCCTGATGCTTTTTTCTCTAAGATTTTATTATCTATGAAAGATATTGAAATTCCTGATGCTCCTAAAGATGAAAATGGTGTCATTACAGATTCTAGTTTCCAATACAAATATTTCAAAGCTCATTATTACGACTATATTGACTTCACCGAAAATGGACTTTTACGCACACCTATTTATGAAGGTAAATTAAACTACTACTTTGACAAAATGGTTGTTCCACTGATTGATTCATTATTACCTGAAGCTAATGCAATAATAAAAAGAACATATGATGGTGGTGACAGTCTAATGTTTCAATTTACAGCTTCTCATCTTTTGCATTATTTTGAAAGCTCGAAAATAATGGGTTATGATGCTGTTTTTGTAGATATTGCAGAAAAATGGTATCTAAATGGACTAGCAACATGGGCTGACAGTACTTTCCTGTCAAAACTGACAGAAAGAGTTGAAAAAATAACTCCAACAAAACTTGGTGCTATTGCATACAATCTTGAAAGAATGCAAAATGTCGATGATAAATATTTTGACCTCCATTCTATAGAAGGTGATTATACTGTTCTCGTATTTTACGAACCTCACTGCGGTCATTGTAAAAAAGAAGTTCCAAAACTTATGCAATATTATCGCGACACCCTAAAGGAAATGAATGTTAAAATATTTGCTTTTTATACTCAATATGATCATGAGGAATGGAAGGACTTTCTTGATGAAAAGGAATTACACGAAGAAGGCTGGTATAATGTGTGGGACGGACCATACCCTCACTCCAGATTTCGTGATTTTTACGACATATACAGCACTCCAGTAATTTACGTTCTGGACAAAGACAAAATAATTATTGGAAAAAGAATTGGCGTAGAAAACATAAAAAGTCTGATTGAATTTGAACAAAATAAAAAAGCACGTGAAAAAACCGAATGACAATATAAATAAGACAAATAAGCCGAAACTTAAAACTGCTAAATTCGGCTTATTTGTTTTTATTTTCTTTTTGTCTATTAACTCTTTTGCATACAATATCAGAGTTGAAATCACGAACTGTCCGGATTACTATATATACTTTGGAAAGCATCATGGACCTGACTTTGAGGTTTTAGACTCAATTGTTGCAAAGAATGATTTGGTCGAATTTATTGAAGACAGAGATTTAGAGACAGGAGTTTATTTTATTGTCATTCCTCCACAAACTCGTTTTGATTTCATTATTGCAGGAAATCAAAATTTTGTACTAAAAACGGATACTCGTGACATTCTAGGACAACTTGAAATAAGTGGAGAAATGCAATACAGTGTTTTTATTGATTTACAAAGAGACATTGCAAAAATAAATAAACAGCGTACACAACTCAAAATGGAAAAAGAGTTTTATAAAATGTATCAGAAAGACACTATTCCTTTTATTCAGACAAAAATCGACAGCCTAAACAACAGACAATTTGACATATATACAATTTATAAAACACAGCTTGATTCTACTGATTTCCTTTATAAAATACTGAATATTCTTGAACCATTTACAGTACCTGACTCTATCCAAGAATTACAATACAAAAATCCTTCTTCGCATTACAGGTATTATGCTGAACACTATCTAGACAGAGTAGATTTTAACGATCCTAGCTTATTAAATACTCCATCCTTTATTTTTCATAAAATCTTATGTTTTTTACAATCATCACAACGTTCAACTTCTATTAACAAAATCTACCAAAGACCCGCCACCTCTTGTATTACACAAAAGATGGCGGGCTTTTTTTAATCAAAAATCTTTTTATCAAAAATCAAATTATCTTCCAAATTTACAAAACGGCCATTACTGTATTGCTTTCTGGGCCGCTGCCTGCTTTGTTCACAGCAATAACTCTATATTCCCACTCGATGCCACGTTCC
>CAZUQY010000454.1:0-2767 GCA_964622935.1 uncultured Bacteroidales bacterium
ATTAATTTTTTCTGAGATGTGCACATTTGCCTACTGAGAGTATATGTTATACTGCTATTTGATATTACTTTTGTCATTTGGATATTGCAAAGAAAAGTAGTATAAGGAAATTGACCATAAGTTTGTAAAAAGATACTGTTATTGTGTTGTGCGATGAAAACTTGATATGCATAAAGGCTAGATTGCGGTTTTATCAAAAAAAAATACTAACTTTGTTGGTTCTAAATCAAAATTCTATTTATATGGAAAATACTATTCTCAAAATCAGAGAACTCTCTGAAAAATATAGCGACTATACAGCTGAGAACTTATCGAAATTAGTAAAAATTAAATCATTGAGCACTCAGGAAAAAGATGTTCAACTTGAGCTTAAACGTCAGATGGAAGAAGCTGGGTTTGACGAAGTTAAGATTGATGGATTAGGTAACGTTATTGGACGTATCGGAAACGGTAAGAAAGTGCTAGCATTTGATGGTCATATGGATACTGTCGATTTAGGTCAGTTAGAAAACTGGGATTTCGATCCACTAGGTGGAGAAATAAAAGATGGTTTTGTTCACGGTCGTGGTACTGTTGATCAAGAAGGTGGACCTGCAGCATTTGTAACCGCTGGAAGAATCCTTAAAGAACTTGGTTTTGATAAGGATATGACAATTTATTTCGTCGGTAGTGTGATGGAAGAGGATTGTGATGGATTATGCTGGAAATATATCGTTGAAGAAGATAAAATCAAACCTGATTTTGTTGTCAGTACAGAACCAACAAACCTTAATATTTATCGTGGTCATAGAGGACGTATGGAAATGCATGTTCATTTTTATGGTGTTTCTTCACATGGTTCCGCTCCAGAACGTGGTAAAAATGCAATTTATATGGCATCACGTGCTGCTCTTGAAATCGAAAAACTAAACGAAAATCTTACTTATGATGAGTTTTTAGGTAGAGGTAGTGTTACAATTTCAGAAATTATTTCTGGTAGTCCTTCTTTATGTGCTGTAGCAGATTATGCACGAGTGCATTTGGATCGTAGATTAACCTGGGGAGAAACCAAAGAATCTGCCGTTGCGGAAATCGAAGAAGTTGTTAAAGGAATGAATGCTAAAGTTGAGGTTATTGACTATATGGAAACAGCTTATACTGGATTGAAATATGGAATGGAGAAATATTACCCAACATGGAAAATGGCTGAGGACCATGAAATTGTAACAAAAGGTGTTAAGGCATATGAAAATGTATATGGCAAAGCTCCAATAGTTGATAAATGGACATTCTCAACAAATGGTGTTATGACTTGTGGTACTTATGGAATTCCAACAATTGGTTTTGGCCCTGGAAATGAAGTTTTAGCACATGCTCCAAATGAAAAAGTTCCAGTTAGTGACTTAGTTGTTGCAACAGCATTTTATGCTGCTTTCGCTTATGAATTAGCTGAATAATTACATGGAACTATATGTGCTATGCATCATGCTCCATGCTAATTTTTATAAAAAATAGATTATTAATCAAAACATGAATAGATGAAAACAAACGAAAAAATAGAAGCTTTAAATAATATCAAATCAAACCTTTATAAAAAGGATTTTTTACTAACATGGGAAAAGAGTGAAGAAGATTTAAGAGCAATTATCGAAGTTGCTGAAATCTTTAAACAAATGCGTGATCAAAATATCTCAACCAGAGCTTTTGATTCAGGTTTAGCAATTTCAAACTTTAGAGATAATTCAACTCGTACTCGCTTTTCTTATGCTTCTGCTAGCAATATGTTGGGTCTTGCAGTTCAGGATCTTGACGAGGCAAAATCTCAAATAGCACACGGCGAAACAGTTCGTGAAACTGCTAATATGATATCTTTCATGACTGATTTTATCGGTATTCGTGATGATATGTATCTTGGTGAAGGAAATAAATATATGCGCGAAGTAGGTGCAGCTCTTGATGAAGGTTTTGCTGAAGGAGTACTCCCTAATCGTCCTGGCATTGTTAACTTACAGTGTGATATCGATCACCCTACACAATCTATGGCTGACCTAGCACATCTTAAAAACGAATTTGGTTCGTTAGAAAATCTTAAAGGTAAAAAGATTGTTATGAGTTGGGCATATTCTCCAAGTTATGGTAAGCCACTTTCAGTTCCTCAAGGAATTATTGGTCTTATGTCAAGATTTGGAATGAATATCGAACTTGCTTATCCTGAAGGATATGGTTTGATTCCTGATGTTGTTGATATTGCGAAGAAAAATGCAGAGCAAAGTGGTGGGTCACTAATTATTAGCCATTCTATGGAAGATGCTATGAAAGATGCAGATATCGTTTATCCTAAGAGTTGGGCTCCATACCATATTATGCAACAGCGTACTGACTTATTAAAGAACTCAGATACTAAAGGATTGCAAGAACTTGAACAAGTTTGTCTTGCGAATAATGCGAAATATAAAAACTGGGAATACGACGAAGCAAAAATGAAAACAACAAAGAATGGTAATGCATTATATATGCACTGTCTTCCTGCTGATATTTCAGGTGTTTCTTGTAAAGAAGGTGAAGTAAACGGTGATGTTTTTGATAAATATCGTATCAAAACATATCTTGAAGCAGGTTACAAACCATATGTAATTGCTGCAATGATGTTCACTAACCGTTTCGAAAATCCTTCACAGGTTTTAAAACAAATGATGGATAGAAACAGAATGCGTGTTGGATTGTAATTGAAAATTTATGTAAAGTAAAAAATTATGTAAAGTAAAACATATAAATAGCTAATAATGAA
>CAZUQY010000455.1:0-2765 GCA_964622935.1 uncultured Bacteroidales bacterium
TTTACTATTATCTTCATTATTCTTTTTTGCTTTGACTAGTATTCTCAATGCTCAGCAATTACCATTGTATAGTCAGTACATGATGAATGACTTCTTTATAAACCCTGCTATTGCAGGAAGTAAAGATTATTCACCTGTTTTATTAAGTATTCACAAACAGTGGATTGGAATTAATGATTCTCCTTCGACACAAACTTTAAGTGGACATACTATGCTCGCTAATAATAATGTTGGTATTGGTGCTATTATCTTTAACGATAATTTTGGACCAGAATCTCATATTGGATTACATGCAATATACTCTTACCATTTTCACATCGATAGACTTAATAAAATTTCACTTGGACTTTCAGCAATTGCTTTTCAATACAAAATGGATCAAAGATTTTTTAACTTAACAATTTATGATGATCCTGCAATTACTTACATGGTTGAAAAAACTATTGTCCCTGATGCAACATTTGGTGTTTATGCGTATGGCAAAAAATATTACGCTGGTATTACTGCTGCTCACTTATTTGAATCAAAGTTAAAGATTAATAGGAACCTCGATGAAAACACAATGGTTCGTCACTATTTTGCTATGGGTGGTTACAAATTTACTTTTGCGAATTCTCCACAGCTTGAAATTGAACCTTCTGTACTTATGAAAATGACAGAAGTCACTCCACCACAATTTGATGTCAATATTAAAATGTATTACAACAAAGATTATTGGTTTGGACTTTCAATTCGTCCAGGCGATTCTTTTGTTTCAGCAATTGGATTTAAACACAACCAATATTATTTTGGATATGCTTATGACTTCACCTTTTCTGATTTGTCAGCATATACATTTGGATCACAAGAAATTATTTTTGGTATGAACATAGGAGAGAATGTACGAAGAAGTCGTAGTTTCTTCTAGACCTAATAAAATATAATGTTTAAAATAAATGCCGGTTATTTACTGGCATTTATTGTTTTATTTAAACCATCAATATATTCCAGAATTTCTTCTTTACCCTTTCCATTTATCGAAGAACTAATAAATGTCGGAGGAAGAGACTCCCAGGATTTCAGTAACTCCTCTTCATATGTCGCAATGCTCTTTTTCAAAACATTAACGCCAATTTTATCTGATTTTGTAAATACAATACAAAAAGGAACTCCTTTTGAACCTAGCCAATTCAAAAATTCAACATCAATCTTCTGAGGAGCATGACGCGAATCTACAAGAACAAATAATGAAATTAAATTCTCTCTTTTAAGAATATAATTATCTATCATCCTTCTAAACTTAACCCTCATGGTTTTGGATATTTTTGCATAACCATAGCCCGGCAAATCGACAAGATACCATGATTTATTTATTATAAAGTGATTTATAAGTCGAGTTTTTCCAGGACTAGATGAGATTTTAGCCAAGCCTGCATGATTAGTGAGCATATTAATAAGTGACGATTTTCCTACATTAGATCGACCAATAAAAGCATATTCATTTAATACAGCCTCAGGACATTTCTTGAAATCTGTATTGGACATTAAAAATTCTGCTGTTTTAATTATCATTCCTGAGGCATTTTTTTAATAATGATTTCTTCTAGCACATCATATAATTTCTCTTCATTAAATGGTTTAGCCACAATATTCATGTCTTTATCAACAATTATCATCCAAGGTGTTGCAAAAACAGCATAATCTTTAACAATTTTCCCATCCCAGCCTTCATATTCACAAATAATTTTCCATGGTAGTCGATTCTCTAAAAGATATGCATCTAAATCCGCCTTATCTGAATCGATTGAAATTGCCAAGATATCCATTCCTGCATCATTAAAAACAGTTTGTGCTGCGGCAAGTCTTGGTAAAGTAATCTGACAATGCTGACACCAGGTTGCCCAGAAAACTATCAAAGTATAATCTGAGCTCATTTCTGACAAAGTGTATTCTTCTCCTTTTACGGTTTTGGATGTAATCTCAGGAGCTCTTACTCCTATTGATAAAAGGGTATTACTTTTTATCCTCATCTTAAGGTTTTCATTACCATCAATACATAAATCGCCAAATTCAACACTCAATTTTGCAGCTGGCTCATCAAGTCCTAAAGACTCAAACCCTGATAAAATATATTCAAATATAAAGTTGAAAATATCAGGCTCACCAAAAAATATTTCATCTAGAATCGTCTTTGCCGCAGTATAATAGACTTCAGGCTCATTGCTCTTAAAAAGCTTAAAGTAATTTAGAACAATTTCATTATAAGCATTTGAATGCAACAAATCCATATCATCAATGGAATAGAACTCAAAATATTTCTTAGCTAAATAATCTCTTTTGTCGAGTTCATTTAATTTATCCGGCACTTGAATTACTCGAAATGCCTTCAGATATCTACCAGCAAAACTTTCAGGATTTTGTTTAATAACTTTATCAATATTATTGTTTTTGAACTTAACTTCTGTATTCAATTCTTTCTGAATTTTCTTATAAAATTTACCATCAGGATAGATTTCCAGCAACTGTGTCAAAATATCAATTTTATAATCATAAATATAATTCTCAACAAGATAAGCATAGAGTTGGCTATTTTCCTCCGATTTCAAAACCACCATATTATATTGAGGATTCTCAGTATTGGTTTTGATATGAATATCCTCCCCATTATAAATAATATCAAAATATGACTGATTTTCTAAAAAGACTCTATACAATCCCTTTTCAGAATCAACAAATTTATATGAAAAATTGCCCCCATTACCAGTCAATATTGTTTCAACCAATTT
>CAZUQY010000456.1:0-2757 GCA_964622935.1 uncultured Bacteroidales bacterium
CAAATCCTTAATTTACAAATTACTAAAAAAACATAAAATTGAAGTAAATAAAGCATCTTTTTTTAAAGCTATTTTAATAAGATTTAAACTCACTAGATTTGCTTACGCACTTAATTTGTTTTAGAAACTAACCTCAATTATAGTGGGGGAATCTAAATTTTCGTAAATTTACTATTTGAAACAAACCTTATTGCAATGAAAATTTCTCTATTTTCGATACTTATTTTATTTTTTAGTATTACAATATTTTCACAGACAGATATAAAAATGGATACAATAGTTTGTCCACAAGGAGCTTATGCTTTGTGGGAAATAAATCAATATCCGATTGTTAGTGTTAAAAATGTTGGCTCGAGTACAATTGATAATATCGATGTATATTATTGTATAGATGATGGAGATACTATTCATACATATCTTACGGCGATATCTCTTAGTCCCAATCAAGTTAGACCGGTTATTTTTGACGCAATTGATTTGCCTGGTGGTAATCATACTTTCTTTGCTTGGGTTGAAATTTCAGGTGTAGATGAAGAGATAACAGATAATAATAGTTTAAGTAAAGAATTTTCTGTTGATGTTGGTGATGTTGGTGTTTGTTCAATTGAGTATCCCGAAGCATCGTATTGTGGTTTAGCAATGCTAACTCCCCAAATATGGGTTAAGAATTATTCAAATGTAAATGTCGATTCTTGTCGTGTAATGTTCAGATTGGATTTTTTTCCACCGGTTTATAAATCAGTAACAGATTTAATCCTTCCTGGCGATAGCATTCTAGTAAGTTTTGATCAGGTTTATGTAAATTCGGGGAATCATTCCATTTCATTTAGTGCAAATTCTCCAAATGGAGAGTTAGATGCTGATAATTCGAATAATAGTCTTAGTAGGTCTTTTGAATATTCTAATGGGAGTCACTATACAATTGAACTGTTAACAGATGATTTTGCTTCAGAAACAACATGGGTGTTAACGGATGACAACGATCAAGTTATTGCAGAAAACGGGACGCTTAATAGTGCAACTTTGCATCAGGATATTATTTGTCTTAACTCTGGTTGCTACACGTTTTCGATTTCTGATAATGTTGGAGATGGTATTTGTGGTAGTTATGGAAATGGGTACTTTTCTATTATTGAAACATCTAGCGAAACTGTTATTGCAACAGGATGTGATTATGAATCAGGTATGGATGTGGATTTTTGTGTCGAGTTTGACGAAGGTGAGCCTTTGACTAATTTTATACATGGATCACTTAATAGTTGTACAGGAGAGGTTCAATTTTTTGATGCAAGTGTTTCTAATCCTGAAGCAATAACATGGATTTGGGATTTTGGTGACGGTCATACATCAACTGAACAAAATCCTGTGCATTCATACTCTCTTAATGGATATTACACAGTTAGTTTAGAAGTTACTAATGCTAATGGTAGCCATATTTTGACAGTGCCAAACTATATTGAAATAGCACGTGATGATCCTCCATTTATAGCTGACCAATATTTTTGTGAGTTTGGGGGAACAATTGTCTTTAATGTTCCTGATGGATATTCTGATTTCTATTGGTATACCAATCCTGAAAATGAAACTCCTGACTATGTTGGAGATGATTATACAATTGAAGATATTACAGAAGACATCACAACCTATTATCAGTACTTTTTTTCTCCAGAATCACAATATGTAGGACTTGAAGATAATAAAGGGGTGGGAGGTTATTTTGATTTTAGTATTGATAGAGCAGTGTATTTTGATGCGTTTGAAGATATTATTATTTTATCGGCCAAAGTTTATGCAAATGGCACTGCTTCAAGAACGATTACACTCAAGAATTCAGGTGGGACAGTTTTAGATTCTAGAACTATTAACATACCTGATGGTGAAAGCATAATTGACCTAAACTTTGAGGTGCTTCAAGGTAGCGATTATGCAATTCATGTGAGTTTATCGAATAACCTGTCGTATACTGGTGATTATGATGGCCCTAATGTTGGATATCCTTTTACTATATCTGACTTGATAAGTTTTACGGGAAATAATTATAGTGATAGCTTTTGGTATTTTTTCTATAATATCGAAGTTGTTGAGGGGAGTGGTGAAGAATGTGCTTCTGCAATTGCTCCTTTGATGGCCATTCGTTCTACTCCTGAATTTACATTGGGAAATGATACCGTAATTTGTTTTGGTTCGACAATTGAACTTTATCCTAATTCAGAATTCAGTGATTATTTATGGCAGGATGAAACAAGTACATTTAGTTTAAGTGCTACTGACCCTGGTACATATAGCTTAACAGTAACAGATGAGTATTCATGTACAGCGGAAAATTCAATACTTGTTGAAAAGTATGAAGAATTAGTTTATTCAGTTGTTTCAGAACCATATTTTGATGACCTTTATGGAAGTGCTACTATTGAAGTGCTTTCAGGTTCAGAACCTGTAGACATCTTGTGGAGTTGTGATTCGACAAGTTTCGCAATAAGCTTATTATTGCCTGGGACATATTATTTTACTTTGATTGATGATAATGCTTGTGTTTATAATGACTCTGTTTTAATTGAGGATTTTTCTAGAGTTTATTCAATAAATAATCATGAAAATTTTGGAGTGTATCCTAATCCTGTTACAGATGTTTTATTTGTTGAAACATATGATACTTTTGGATTTGAAATTTCTATTACAGATATCAGTGGGAGAATTGTAAAAAGTATAAACTGTGCTGAAGGGTCATTGAGTATAGATGTCTCAGAATTTTTACCT
>CAZUQY010000457.1:0-2751 GCA_964622935.1 uncultured Bacteroidales bacterium
TGTTTTTATTTTCTTGTTGTATTTTGTGTGAAATACAATGTGAACATAAAGTTTTGATAATGATTGTGACATGGCTTTAGATATTTAGTTGGCAATAGTTTTTTTTACAAATTTAGTATTTCTATTTATCTCTTAAATCGCCCTTTCAGGGCTCAACATTATATTTCACATTTAACTAGAAGCGTAGCTTCTAGTTATGATAAATCAGGCTTTCAGCCTTCTCTACAATAATCATCACTTTAAATTATTCATTTATTTTAGCTTGTTGCAAAGCATCAAGCTAAAATAAATCAAACTTCCAACCTTCCCTAAAAAATATCACCTTAAAAGATCACAGGTTAAAATTTCGCCCTAAAAGAGCAACTTAAGATACTTTCAAGAAATTCCTGTTTAATTTTATATATTTGTATTTCATAGAATGAATATCAAATATAAAACAAACGAAAAGCATGTCAAAATTCAAATATCGTTGCATTGATTGTGGTAAAGAGTATAGCGGTGAAGAGACAATGTATCTTTGTCCTGATTGTAGCGCAACAAACTCAACAGATCTACCTCCAAAAGGTATTCTTAAAACAGTTTACAACTATTCAAAAATCAAATCTCAAATAGCCGGATTCAACGATTTAAAAGATAAGGGTTTCATTGACTTATTGCCAATAAAAAGCTTAGAAAGCCTTCCAGTATTAAAGGTTGGGAATACCCCTCTATATCAATTTGAAGACATTGATGGAGAAAAACTGACATTTGATTTGTACTTTAAAGATGATTCTCAAAACCCAACATTCTCATTTAAAGACAGAGCATCTGCCGTTGTTTCTGCTTATGCAAAAGAAAAAGGCTATAATACTATTGTTGCAGCATCAACGGGAAATGCGGGATCTTCTCTTGCAGGACTATGTGCAGCTCAAGGCCAAAAGGCAATTATCATGGTTCCAGAAGCCGCTCCAATAGCAAAACTCACTCAAATTATTATGTACGGCGCCACAATAGTTCCAGTAAAAGGAACTTACGATGATGCATTTGATCTAAGTATAAAAGCTACCGAAGAATTTGGTTGGTATAACAGAAATACTGCATTTAATCCATTCACTATCGAAGGTAAAAAAACTGTCTCGTTTGAATTATTTGAACAAATGGGTAGTAAAATTCCCGACAGAGTCTTTGTTCCTGTTGGCGACGGCGTAATTATTTCAGGCGTTTACAAAGGATTTGAAGATTTACTAGAGCTTGGAATAATAGAAAAAATGCCTATAATTGTGATGGTACAATCCAAAGGAAGTGATAATATTGTCCGCAATATGGAGTCTGAAACATTTCACATAAAGTCAAGCAATACCATTGCAGATTCAATTTCAGTTGACATTCCGCGTAATTTTTATCTTGCAAAACAATTTATTGAAAAATATAAGGGCGAGTATATTACCGTAAGTGACGATCAAATACTACAAGCATCACAAATATTGTCAAGAAATACAGGCATTTTTGCAGAACCTGCTGCTACTACAGCTTTTGCCGGCTTACTTACATACAAACAAAATAACAAGCTTAATGCGAGCTCACAAAATGTTGTATTACTTACGGGAAGCGGACTTAAAGATTTAAAATCTATTAATAAATTATTAGATATCCCAGAGTCTGTAAAACCTGATACTAATAGTCTAAAAAAGTTTTTTAGCAAAAAATAAAAAATTGTATATTGCAAAGCAATGTTAAATAACCAATATTGCAATTTGTAATTTGGATATTGTTATTTGAGTATTATAATTTTATAGAAATTTATCATGATAAACTTTACTTTAAACGGCGAAAAGCAAACCTATAATGGTGATCCAGAAAGAACTCTTTTAAACTATCTACGACTTGATAAGCATATAACATCTGTTAAAGATGGCTGCTCGGGTCAAGCTACTTGTGGAGCATGTACAGTAGAGATAAATGGAAAAGCAAAATTATCTTGTGTTATAAAAATAAAAACTCTTGAAGGTACAGAAGTTTTTACACCAGAAGGATTCCCAGAATATGTAAAAGATGTAATTGCCAAAGCTTTTGTAAATAAAGGAGCTGTTCAATGCGGTTTTTGCACACCAGGTTTTATTGCACGCACAAAAGTACTTTTACAGGACAATCCAAATCCAACAATTGAGGAAATCCGAAAAGCAATTAAACCTCATATATGCAGATGTACAGGATATAAAAAGATTGAAGAAGCAATTCAACACGCTGGAGAAACTATACGTGAAAATAAAACTCTTGAGATTACAAAAACAAGTGGCAAAATCGGAATCTCACATCCAAAATATGATGCTTATAATACTGCATTAGGGAAACGAGATTTTGTTGATGATATTTTTCTTGAAGGAATGCTTTTCGGAGCATTAAAATTCAGTGATTATCCAAAAGCGAAAGTTTTGAGTATTGACACTCTAGAAGCAGAAAAAGTTAAAGGTGTTCATCGGATATTTACTGCCAAAGATATTCCTGCTGATAAAATCGTAGGTCTAATCTTCAAAGATTGGCATGTAATGATTGAAGAAGGTGGAACAACTCATTATATTGGAGATGTAATTGCAGGAGTTGTAGCTGATTCTAATGAAATTGCAAGAAAAGCAGTTGAATTAATCAATATTGAATATGAGGTTTACAAACCAGAAACTGATGTTTTTAAAGCTATCGATGGAGAGCGTGTACATCCAGATAAACCAAATAATTTTGACACAACACAATTTACTTTAGGAAATGCTGATGAAA
>CAZUQY010000458.1:0-2742 GCA_964622935.1 uncultured Bacteroidales bacterium
ATAAACCTGACTTCCAAGATATTATTTTTATACCTCTGGGTAAAACTTTTTGCACTATCAGTCAAAGCTTGTTCTAAATTCATAAGATACGTAGCATAGACATCAAATCCGTCAACCATCATAAAATTAGTATTCTCAATCCCACTAGGACGTTGATTATCCATTGTTCGGAAAACAGAATCCATAACTTCGCTGTAAGTCTCAACATCTCCAGTCATTGCGCATGTAACACCATACAGAAAATAAACATTCAAATCAGTATGCATTTTCATGATTTTTCTTAAATATGAACGTGCTTTTGATATTTTCCCCACTTCAAAATAATGATCAATATAATGTGTTCCACATATTGCTATTTCTTCAAGCATATCATTATTTTCAGGAAAATAAAATCCAGCCTTTTTATCCTTCTTCTTAGAATATGCAGAATATTTTAAAGCTAATTTATATGCATTAGCATATTCAGGAACCAACATTAATAATGTTGAATCTGCTAATCCAAGTAAGAATATCTTATTGTACGATGCAGCCAAATACAAATAAACTTCGGCATCATTGCGATACTTTTCCTGAAGAATCATTCTATCTGCCTTAAATGCACAATCTTCCCATTGTTCATTTTGATAGTAATTAGCAAGTTTGGAATGCATACTTCCTTTTACCTGAGACATTACAGGCAAAGTAATTAGTAAGATAAAAAACGCAAATAATATCTTTTTCATATCATTATTAATTTAAGCGAAAAGTATAAATATTTTTACAATCACAGAAGATATTTACTATTTAATTTTCAATAATTTATTAACTTTTCAAAAACTGTTCCATAATTTTATAACTAATCTCATTGAAGATATTTCCAAAGATTCTCAAATTAGCATCCTTTCCTCTTTTTTGTTATATTTTTTTTTATAATTTTATAATCTGTAAAAAAAATATGAATTATGGAAAACCTCAACGATTTTTCATCAGAAGTAAACACAATTACACAAAATAAAAATAGACATCAGGATAAATATGCTGATAGATTTGAAAACTAATAAACAATAAACACATGAAAATTAAAATTTTAAACATTTTTATTCTTGTTCTGGCTATTATCACCGGCTTCGTTAAAAATTCAGACGGACAGCAAGCTTTCCCTCAAAATTATCTCAATCAATTAAGTAATAAGGCTTTTGATTATCATGAAAAAAATATTACAGAGAATAACAATGTCAATAATACAAGTTCAATTCAATCGAGCATAGCACGACAAAATAAAATAATTGATGAATTGTATTCAAATTCTCTAAATTCAAAATCGGTGGATACTTTATTTATTGGGGATACTCCTGAAGATTCTCTTTTCATAACTGGAGATTACTATTTTGATGGGACAATTGCAGTTTTTGGCGATGGGAAACTTGTTTTCGACAATTGTAATGCTACAATCAATGGTGATATTTTAGTTTTTGGTGATGATGCAAAACTATGGATTACTGATTCTTACATTACTTGTCCACAATCTTTCTTGTACGAAAGAGCTCTTATTGCTGCTATGTCAGCAGAAGTTTTTATTACAAATTCTACTCTCAACTATTTTGGCTTGCCACACGACCTCGTGATTACGAACACTGCAATTATCAATTGGAATAATGTAACAAATATCGGATTTACAACCTGCGGAATAAGTTTGGATGGAACAATAAACATAAACCAAACAAACCAAGCTGGTGAATATGTAATGACTGATAATGCCACTGCAAACTACGAAAATGCAGAAACTATCTTACTGTGGCACCATATTCCTGGATCTAGCGAACTCGATTACACTTTTCCAGACGGAGAAAGCATTGCTTCACATTCATTCAGTGACGCAGACCCTGGTGTTACCGGCATAGATTACTCCTATTCTATCACAAATTGTACAGACATTATGTGGGGATTGATGCCTGAACCAAACAGTAATTTAACTATAACGGACTCTGATATTAGAACTGTAGGTGTGTGGTTCAAAGATTTACCAGACTATGAAGTAAATGGTCTTGTAAATAGCTCCCAATATAATGATTTCACTGCACCACTTAGTAATCACAATATTCATTTTGTGAATACCTTTGTTCGAACTTGGAGCTTATATATGTTTCATGGAGCAACAGGAAATGTGAATAATTGTATTATAGGTGAAATTGGAACAATGGGAAATAGCACATGCGCTGCTGAAAACTGCCTAATTGATGGCTCTGGTGGATATTTATTTGCTACTGACACTTCAATGCTGACTAGTGCTTTTTCTTACATGAATTGCAATTTTCAAAGTAGTGGGAATGCATATGGAATTATAGCCTATGGTGGTCAAAATATGGGGAGGTGTATTGCTTTTGAAAAAAGCATTATGATAGTATTACAAGTAAACCTAACTGAAGAACCTGAATATAAAGATGATGCAATGATGTGGTATCTTAGAATTGATAATGAGGGAAGTGCCTATACTGAAAGTCTAGTTCCAATAATGGGTTCTGCTTGGATAGAAAAAGCATCAGACTATTATCCTATTGATTTTGATTGGCTTGTTGCATCTTACCAAGAAAGCAATTCCGAAGAGTGGATTCAAATTGGAGATACAATTTTTAATGAGGTATTTGATGGACAAATATGTGAATGGGATACAGAAAGTATTACTCCTGGCTTATATACCATAAAGATAACGATGTGTGATGATTCTGATGATGTGAATCAAGTAGAAGTTGTAAAACAGCTTGT
>CAZUQY010000459.1:0-2713 GCA_964622935.1 uncultured Bacteroidales bacterium
ATTTTACAAATTTAATAATTGTTTAATTATGGACAGACTTCAGAATACAGTCTCTTAGAAACGTCGAATTACCAATTCCTACTTTGTATATTATGGGTGAAGAGGATCATATGTTTTTACCTTCAATTCAACAATTAATGAAAAGACATACTAATTATTCAAAATTGATTGTTGTTGAAAACTGCGGGCATGTTGTAAATGTTGATGAACCGGAAATTTTTAATTCTGAAGTCTCAGGATTTATTAATAGTGTCTCTTTATCTTATTAAATAATTACTTTGTAAGACTTTCTATCTATCACTATTGTGTATACTCCATTTTTTAATTTTGAAACATCAATTATATTACTTGTAAAATATGATTTAAGTACAAGCTTGCCTTCAATACTGTATATACAATATTCTTTTCCGATTTGATTTTCAATTTGAATGATACCGTTTCTTATTGGGTTAGGATAAATGTTTATGCCAGACTTGTTTGTTTTAGTTATATCTGATGCGAAGATGTATCTTATTTTGCAAATATTTTTTAATTGACAGTCCTTATAAGCATTTAAGCATATTTCGTATTCGTCCTCAATTAAATATTGATGTTCCATCATATCGTATAAATGATCCCAAACTGGATATTGCCATTCCGAAGAGCTGTCGCCAAAATCCCATAAGCAGGAATCTGCATTTTCCGTATAGTTTTCAAAGTAAGCGCTAAAACTTTTAATAGGATACGTCGGTTCAAAGTCAACTCTTAGAGTTGTAGTGTCAATTCTCCAAATATCAAGGCTATCGTTGACAATATCCCATGCAGTATTTTGAATTATTGTAGCAATGTCTGCTGATACTTCATCAGGGTAATCTGCGCCTACTGGACTTTCGTGGAAAATACTAGCATAAAAGGTGCAAGCTGCAATATAGGTACCCTTGTCTGTAGGGTGACTTTCGTCGGATTGATAAAGACCTATTTCAGGATGGTTGTCTCTAATCGATTTCCATACCATACCTACTGGAGAGACTATGCCATTGTTAGATTCAGCCATTTCAACATAACTTTGTCTTAGTCGCCATTGCATTCCATCGTATGTGCATATAGGTGGGTAATATGGGCAATTGTCAGTATCTCCATTTTCTCGGCCCCATGTCATGAAAAATATTGGTGTAGTACATATACTGTTATTATGGATAGAATCGCATAATATAGTTGCAAAAGGGTAGGTTTCTGCTGCGACTTGTGAAGGTAGAAATGCTGGCATTTGACTTTGCTCTTGTAAAACAACATAATCCCATTCTCTTGATTGAATATAACTTAATGAGGTGGAATTGGAGCAATGATTTTCAAGTGTATAACCTCCAGGTGAATTGGAAATAGTTTCGACTTCGTGCCCTAATGAATTTGCAACAAGTTTAAATACTTGATCTAAGCCGTCGTTATAATATGTGTATGAGTTACCAAGAAATAAAACAGTCGTTGTTTCATTTTCATTTTGCGAATAAGCATAATTGAATAGCAAACTTGATAATAAGACAATAATCGCTTTTTTCATAAATCATTTTTTGGATAACGCGCAGCTCTATTAGAGGTTGCTTTTATGAATTTGATTTATATAATCTGGCTTTGATTATTTTTAGGTCAGTTATGTTTATTATCATTAATATTACCATCCAAGGAATAAAAACAGGCGATAGCTCTTGTGGTATGATTCCTTGCAAAGCAATAAAGAGTGCGATGATTAGTATGTAAACTATTTTAAAGTACTCATTGATTTTTTTCTTTCGGAAGAATAAAATCATAAAAGCTGGTAAAGTCCATAAGACATTAAGATTGTTACCTAGTGCTGGATGAAGAGAATAAATGCTAAGGAATGATATTAATATTCCAAATAATCCGAAAATAATACTGATAGTGAATAATATTACTTTTCGCGATTTCTTCCAAAAGTTCAAAACTACAAGAACTATAAAAATAATCCACGGTAAAATGTATGAAAAATTTATTCCTTCGTTTTTATTTGGAGAGGCATCAAGTAGAATATAACTGTTTTCGGAATAGTTACTATTTTCTAAGAAATCATGAATGTAAATTGGCAAAAACATATAATCCTCTGGATTTGCAGCTTTATCGGATTCCATGCCCAATAAAATGTTAAATCCAAGGTCTATCCAGTAATCGCGTGCAACATATGGTTTCAATAGTTGTCTAAAACTCATTCCTTCAAACTCGGATGAAGAAAAGTCAATTCTTTTATCAGTCGCGTCTTCAATAATATCTCTGATCTTTGTTGCACAATTGTTTTTTAAAAAATCATATCGATAATATCTGGCTGAAGTAGTGTAACATGTTTCTAAAAGTTCAAGCATTTTTACTTTCTCTTCATAAGTCAGAATAAGTACTTGCTCGTGAATAGTTCTTTTAGTTTCGTTGGAAAAATCAACGAAGTAATCAAAATCATCAATTGAAAGACAATAATCTAAATCTCCACGAATAAATCTTATGTAGAAGTTTGGTGTGTTAAAGTTAAAAGTGCCATAGTTATAAACCAGGTCAATGCGTAAAGAATCGTCTTTGATTCTTATAGCAGTGTGTCCAAAAAAAGCGTACATTTCATCACCTTTGTCTTGCGTTAATAATGAAATTTGTGCGTTTTGTGATAAATTAGATGAAAAGGCATGGATAGTAACTGTTAAAAACAATAAAGTAATAAGATGTCTCAATAATTTAG
>CAZUQY010000460.1:0-2711 GCA_964622935.1 uncultured Bacteroidales bacterium
AAGTCTTGTCTACATTATAAACTTTATTTGGACAAATTTTTAGTTTATTGAATCTTAATATGTTGATTATCAGAGCTTTTGAGGAAATGCTGATTACTGTCAGTAAAAAATCATTAAAGAGCCAAACAAATTCAAAAGATTATCGTAGAAAAATAAAGAATAAGCTTATCGAAATCAATTTGTGTTAATATGAAAATTCAGACTCTTCTTGCCTTATTTTTAATATGTTTGATTCTATTTACACAATCAATCTTCTCTCAAAACAGAAAATACTTATACGGTGGATTTGAAGCTGAAATATTAAAGGAATCTGAGCCTCTTAATTTAATTTTCACCGATTTTAATACTTTCCACGATCAATCTGATATTCAAACAAATCAGAAACCTTTAATGCCAATGTATGTTCCTGGTTTTATGATTGGTTCAAAAATACATGTTCGATTTAGTGAGTTTGGTGGAAATGTGCATTTTATGAGATACGCTACACTTGCTCAAGGGATAGATGCAGATGGAAATAATTATGACGAAACACTTACATTTATGCATAATGGATTTTGCTTACATTATAGTGTGAATTTTATTAATACTAACTACTTAAGAACAGGGCCTGGATTCGGTATAAAATTGGAGCAATATAGGATTAAACTAACAACAGATGAAGAATCAAATTTTAATACAGAGTTTCCAACCAACAAAGCAATTATCTCAGGGCGATTAAATTATACTATTTCAATAGGTGGTCCTAAGTTTAATCTAGACATTGTCGCATTTTACAACTTACCTTTATGGTCAATGAATCTTGAAGTGTTAAATCAACGCTATAATCAGGATTATTACACAGATTATACTACCGAAAGTCTCGATTTTAATCCAGTTGCTTACGGATTGGCTATTTATATTGGTTTAGGCTCAAAAGAAAACTACGACTTTTAATCTTAACGTTATTCAACATATAACAGAAATGGCCAATAAATGGCCATTTTATATTGTATTAATATATTTTTACTGTATTAAACTTCCCAAGTAGAACCACTATTAAACAAGTCGTCCATTGATTTGATTTTTGATTTTGATTTAACATCCTCTATCTGTTCTACAAGAAGTTGATCGTATGAATCATCAGGAATTGCTCTGATTATTCCAAAAACGACAGGGAAATTTGGCAATTCAAGCGATATAAGTGCATTGTGTATCGTTGTATCTGTTTCGTAAATATCGTGAATCAAAATATCATTTTCAGTAATTCCATTTTTGCCAATTTCGACAACTTTAAGTTTTATACCATCCAGAATTATTCCTTTATTTTTTTCTTTTCCAAAAATCATTGGTTTACCATGTTCAACCCACAACTGATTATCTTCCCGAGTTAGCTTGTCAGTAATTGCAGAATGGGCGCCATTATTAAAAATAACACAGTTCTGAAGTATTTCGATTATTGAAGTTCCTTTAAAGCCATCAGCTTCTTTAAAAATTTCAACAGTTTCTTTAACATTGTTATCGATAGTTCTTGCAAAAAACCTTCCTCCTGCTCCTATTGTTAATTGACCAGGATTAAAAGGAATTTCTATTGTTCCAAAAGGCGAAGTTTTAGTTTTTTGTCCTTTAAGCGAAGTTGGTGAATATTGTCCTTTTGTTAAACCATAAATCTGATTATTAAAAAGAAGAACATTGACATCAATATTTCGTCTTACTTCGTGAATAAAGTGGTTTCCTCCAATTGCTAGCGCATCTCCATCACCGGTAATTTGCCAAACGCTAAGTTTTGGGTTTGCTATTTTAACTCCCGAAGCAAGCAATGCTGCGCGTCCATGAATGCCATGAAAGCCATAGGTATTCATATAATACGGAAAACGAGAACTGCAACCTATTCCAGAAATTACTGCATAATCTTCTTTTTTGTGATTTAGTTCAGACATTGCTTTTTGAACAGCTGCTAAAACCATAAAATCGCCACATCCAGGGCACCATCTTAATTCTTGATTACTTTTAAAATCTTTAGCTGTATATTTTTGAACTTCCATGATTATTTGTTTTGAATTTTGTTAATGATATTTTCTTTAAGAAATGACACTGAGAAAGGTAAGCCTTGTACTAAGTTTATTTGATCATATTTAAATTCTGGGAATTTAATTCTTAAAAATGCTACAAATTGACCAAGATTTAGTTCACATACAATAATCTTTTTGTATTTAGATAGGATATCAAATGTGTTCTTTGGAAGAGGATTGATATAATTGAAATGAGCATGTGCAACATCATATCCTTCTTTATTTAATTCTTCTATAGTAGATGTAATATGTCCATAAGTGCTACCCCAACCTATTACTAAAGTATCTGAGTTAAAATTTCCTTCTACAGTTTGTTCAGGAATTGATTCTGCAATTTTCTGAACTTTATTTTCTCTATTCATTGTCATTGTTTCGTGATTAGCTGGAATGTAAGAAACTGTGCCTGTTTTATCCATTTTTTCTAATCCACCAATTCTATGTTCAAAACCTTTCATCCCAGGAATAGCCCATTTTCTTACAAGATTTTCATCTCTTTCGTAAGGAAGATATTCTTCTGCGTCTTTTGCAATAAATTTAGTTGTAATTGATTCTAATTCATTCATAGCTGGTATTTTCCAAGGTTCTGTTCCATTAGCAAGATAGCTATCTGATAAAAGCAAACCAGGTGTCATATGTTCAAGTGCTATTTTTGATGCCATATAA
>CAZUQY010000461.1:0-2709 GCA_964622935.1 uncultured Bacteroidales bacterium
TATTTATTCATTAGTTTTTCAGAATGCTCTCTTATGCCGATTTCATTATATACATTTTTCACCTCATCAATTTTTTCATTAGGTGAAAATTCTGTTTTGTTAATCCAGAAGGATAGTTTTTCCTTTTGTTTTGTATTTGCAAGCTCAAGAGCTTTTATCAGCAGATAAGTTTTTTTGTTGGCAGTAATATCTCCTCCAATATTTTTTCCAAAAACTTTTGGATTGCCATAAACATCAAGAAAATCATCTTGAAGTTGAAACGCCATTCCAAGGTTTTCGCCGAATTTGTATATGAGGTCACAATTTTCTTTATTAGTATTGGAAGAAATAGCTCCAATTTTTAAACTTGCAGCCAACAGAACTGCAGTTTTAAGCTTAATCATTTTAAGATACTGTTCTTCTGAAACATTTTTTTTAGATTCAAAATCCATATCTAATTGCTGACCTTCACAAATTTTAAGCGCAGTATCTGAAAATACTTCTAGCATTTCGCGGAGATTAAGTCTTGATTTGCATATGTATTTATAAGCGATAACCGACATTGCGTCTCCAGATAAAAGGGCAATGTTTTCGTTCCATTTTACGTGAACTACTGGTTTTCCTCTTCTAACAACAGCTTTGTCCATCATGTCGTCATGCAAAAGGGTGAAATTATGGAAAATTTCTATTCCAAAAGCAGCATTAATCGCGTTTTCGTATTTGCCTCCAAATAATTCGGCTGCCATCAGACATAATACTGGTCTGATTCTTTTGCCGCCTACACTGATAGCATAATAAATCGGATCATAAAGTCTTTTTGGAGATTTCCCAAAATCTAAATTTTTAAGATCTTTATTGAATTTATTAAGTAGAATCGTGCTGTCGTTCATCAGTTTAGAGATTGATATATTCGAATAAGCCTTTTTCAAGTATGGTTTTGAGACCATTTTCAAGACTTATTAAAGGACGGTCAATAACTTTTACCATATGCGAATTGTCTGGGCATCGTCTTGTCATATCGCCATCTTCTAAAGGTGGTAAATGTTTGATCTTTGATTTTGATCCGGCAATTTTAATAATTGTTTTTGCTAAATCAAGGATTGGAGTTTCAATTGAGTTCCCGATATTAACAACATCATTGATAAATAAATCTTCATATGCAATTTTTATTGTGGCATCAATGTTATCATCAATATAGCAAAATGTTCTTGTTTGTGAACCATCACCATAAATAGTAATATCTTCGTTTCTAAGTGCAGCCATTAGGAATTTGCTAATCACAAAATCTTTGCTTTGTTTTGGCCCATAAGTGTTAAAGAAACGAAAAATGGTAAAGTCAAGATTATATTCTTTTTGGAATGATTTTAAATATGCTTCTCCAAGATTTTTGACAATTGCATAAGGAAGCCTTGAATTGAGTGGTGTAGTGTGTGCGTTTTGAGGAAACTCAACAGGTTCACCATAAACTTCTGAGGATGATGCATAAAAAAATCTGCTAACTCCAGTATTTTTACTTATTCGACAAAGATTCTCAATTCCCCGGATGTCTTTTAAAACGCTTACTGGATGATCTTGTGTGCGTTTAACACCTACCATTGCAGCGTAATGGAAAATATAATGAAATTGAAAAGAAAGCATTACTTCCAGAATTTCCTTGTAGTCGTTGACATCTCCTTTGATAAATCTGAGATTGTCTGTTAAAGGAGGTAATTTTTTAATATCTCCTGTTGAAAGGTTATCCATAATTACAACCAGATTTTCAGGATCTTGAGACAGATTTTCAGCTAAAGCACTTGCAATAAAGCCTGCACCTCCTGTAACTAGTATTTTACGTTTAAATGAGTGTCTGGAAATAATTGTCTTCATTTTATTTCTCTATTTTAAGTTCGTCAAGGTCAAGTTCGTCATCTTCATCATAAATTTGAAGTAATGGCTCTTTAAATACTTTTTTATTAAGTTGTTTTTCAAGAGAGAGCAACATCGTTGGCAAAACAACTAAATTGCAAACCATAGCCACAAGAAGTGTCATCGATATTAGTAGTCCTAAAGCAATAGTTCCACCAAAACTAGAGGCGGCAAATATTAGAAATCCAAAAAATAATACTGCAGATGTGTACATCATGCTAGTTCCTGTTTCTTTGAGTGCCTTCCTTACTGCTAATCCTATATTCCAATTGTTATGAGATAATTCTTGTCGATACTTGGTTAAATAATGAATTGTGCCATCAACAGAGATCCCTAATGCAATTCCGAAAACCAAAATTGTTGATGGCTTTATTGGAATGCCAAAATATCCCATAAGTGCAGCTGTAACAAGCATTGGAATAAGATTTGGAATAAGAGCAATTATTACCATTTTGGGAGATCGTTGCAGGGCATACATTAGCATGGTAATAATTAGTAATGCAAGAGATAAACTAATAAAAAGATTTTTAATCAGATATGTGGTTCCAGTAAAAAACACTATTGTTGAACCTGTAATTATTATATTGTATTTGTCTTGAGGAAATACATCGTAGATATCCTTTTTTATTTTTGGTAATAAGTCCTGCATTCGATTAGTACCAATATCTGCTATGTTTAAGCTAATTCGTGTTATCCTGTATGTGCTGTCAATAAATGATTTTGCCAGATTGTCATCAAGTCCAGTTGGAAGACGTTTAAAAATTGTTTCGTAAGTCTTAGGATTTGGGGGTAAACAATAATTTTCTATTTTTCCTTTACTATAAG
>CAZUQY010000462.1:0-2709 GCA_964622935.1 uncultured Bacteroidales bacterium
CAACTCTGGAATCAGAATGGACACAATATGATGAAGATAACATATCAAATCTTGGTTCACATACTATGACCTGTAGTCCAACAATAACAGTTAACCCAGAAACACTAACAAGTTTTACATACATTGTTGACAACGGTCCTAGTACAGAACAATCATTTACCGTTATAGGCATAAATCTTACTGCAAACATTTCAATTGCAGCTCCAACAAATTATGAAATTTCAACAACTACAGGAGGAGCTTTCTCGGCTACCGACCCAATAGTCTTAACACAATCTGGAGGAGATGTATCTGAAACAACTATATATGTAAGATTAGCTGCTGGATTAACTGCTGGCGATTACAATAGTGAAGACATTACAGCAACTAGTACTGATGCAGATGACAAAATTGTTACCTGTAGCGGAACTGTTATCACTCCTACTCTATCTGCTTCTGAAACAGCACTAACTGGTTTTGAATATTATTTTGGAGCAGGGCCAAGTGCTTCTCAAACATTTACAGTTTCTGGAACTAACCTTACAGCCAATTTGGTTATTACTGCGCCAACAAATTATGAAGTTTCTGATGATGATGCAAGTTTTGGAGCATCAGTTTCGCTTACTCCCGTTTCAAACACTGTTGCAGTTACAACAATTTATGTGAAACTAAAATCTGGACTTGCAATTGGAGAATATAATTTAGAGGATATAACGATTAGCAGTACAAATGCAACAAGTGAAACCGTTTCGTGCAGTGGTGATGTGGTACTTGCCCCTGCAACTGATTTAACAGTTGTGTGTACAACCAATACAACAGCAGTTGTAACTTGGTCAGCTCCTGTTGGAACATCCGATGGAGTTGTTATAGCATTTAGAGACGATGATGATAACCCTCCTCATACAATTAGTGATGGGACTGATCCTTCTACTATTAATGCAAATAGCACTTTTATGTCAGGAACAGAATTTGGATCAACAACATTACATTCATTTGTAGTTTACAAAGGCACAGGAACATCAGTTACTGTTACAGGTCTAACAGCTGGGGAAACATATAAAGTTAAAGCATATACTTATAGCAGCACTAATTGGATATCAAACGACGATTGCCCCACGGTTACAGTATCTAATTTAAGCTTACCTGAAGTAACTGCAGCAAACCACACCGATTCTGATTCTCAATCTGAGCTTAATTGGAATAATCCTTCTTTGTCCTGTGTAGATGAAATAATGGTTGTTTGCAAACATGGATCTTCTGTTAGTACAAGCCCCTCAGGTGACGGTTCTTCATATACAGCAAACCCTATTTTTATATCAGGCACAGACATAGGAAGCAGCGAGTATGTTGCATTTAAAGGAACTGGAACAACTGTAACAATAACAGGCCTGACAAACGACGAAACCTATTATGCCAAAATATTTACCAGAAACGGAACCGAATGGTCAACAGGAGTTGAACTTGTTCTTTATCCTGCAACCGTTACAATTTTGGAATATGGTGATTTGGCAATTGTTGCTGTTAATACTAACCAATCAAATGGTGATGAAATAAGCTTTGTGAGTTTTAAAAGCATTTCATCCGGCACTACTATAGACTTTACCGACAATGGTTATGAAAGAGAAAATGCAGATCAGTGGGGTGATACAGAAGGGACAATCAGAATTACCAGAACAGGCTCTGCTATTCCAGCAGGTACTGTGATTACAATAGTTGGTGAAGATGGTAGTACTTCTCCTACATGGGTGACAGATTTTAATATTTATATTGGTGGTGCAAACGACAATGCTAATTGGAACCTATCATCACTAAATGGGTTATATTCTTTCAATATGAATAGTACCGACCAGATTTGGATTTTGCAAGGAGGCAACTGGTCAAATGGTACAGGATCACAAGATGCAACTTATAGTGGTAATGTTTTATACGGATGGACTGCTATTGCTTGGAAAACCTCTCCTAATTACGCGAGCACCTCAGGTTCCACAATTTATCCCGGTTGCGAATGTGCAACGACAAATGTTTTGGGTAAAACGTATGTAGATAAAGTTAAATACACGGGTTCTACAACTGCAGCAAATAGAACGGAATGGATAGGCAGAATTAACGATCCTGACAATTGGACTGATTACGCTGACAATAGCGCTTTTGATGCTGGCTCACCTGAATATCGAGATAACGGAGCTACTTTTACAATTACTGCAGGCGACCTAACCGCAGGAAAATGGGCAGGATATAAATCAAGCGAATGGTGCGATTGTGCAAACTGGTATAGTCTTAAAGTACCTGACTCAAGTATAGATGTTGAAATACCTGTTGTTAGCAATCCTCAATTTGAACTTGTTCTTGAAGATGACACTGATTGCACAGCAGAATGTAATAGCTTAGATATTCTTGGAACTATCTCAAATAGCGAAGGTGCTATTCTCAAAGTATATAGCGATTTTGAACTTAATACTGGTTCCGTTGACTTTAGTACAAACACAATCGACATAAAAATTGGTGGAGATATTATTATTGATGATGCATCTAACTTCCTGACATCAAAAGCTGACCTGACAATGAATAGTACAGGATCACAAAGCTTTAATATTGAAGGCGCTACGCTTAAAACAATAGAATTGAACAGTCTTAACCTTACATCAGGCGGAACAAAAACTATTGCTGATAATCTTGACATCGAAACAGATTTAGTTGCTGACAACAGCATAATCAATTTCAGCACCTCAG
>CAZUQY010000463.1:0-2690 GCA_964622935.1 uncultured Bacteroidales bacterium
AAATTTATTTTATTTCGGTATAAATGCTTTACCTGTTTTTATGTTTATCAAATACCATTGTTTGGAGCTTGCATTTGAATATGTCCATAAATGAACTTTATTACCATTATTTGCATTTTTGTTATCAACCAGACAAATAGCCATTCCTCCTTTGTTCATAATAGCAAACTTCCCACCTCCTAAATGTTTCAAATAAAACTGTTGCGAAGCCGCTTTGTGCTTTGTCCACAAATGAAGAGGCGTTTTCTTACTTCTTTTGCCACCTTTGCAATCAATAGCAAGTTTTTTGTCATTTTTTTCACCTGGTGTGATAATATAATACGATAGATAATTATTTCTTTCAAAACTAAATTTTTTACTGCCACTATCATCTTTTGTCCACACTTGCATTCTCTGACCCTTTATCTTCCATGTTTTTTTATCTTTATTATACGCAAATTCTAAATAACCTTTGTTTGACTTTTTGTATTCCATAGCTGATTGAATATAATACTCTCCCTTGGGAATTTCAGTTCCTTTAAGATTGGCTTTTTCGTTGCCTGTAGAAGTATTTTTCATCATTCGTTCCCAAACTTTATCTCTGTATTCGAGTTCTTTTTTTCTGTATTTGCCAACTTCTTTTCTGTAAATTACTCCTCCGTTTGCTGCACTTTGAGGTTTTATATAAAATCTAACATATGTACTACGATCGTTTTGTACTTTATCCCAGTCCTTATCTATCTTATTGCAAAGTTTGTCCCAGTCATCTTTTATAATTTCGCTTCTTAATCTTCTTGTTTCTTCAGGTGTTTCTCCCTTTATTTTTCCTAGTGTTGGGAACACATCAAAATAAAACTTTCTTACTGCATCAAATGCACCATCATTTATCGGACGACTAAGATTTTTTGCAAGATCAGGAACACATTTTGTATCGCATATTTCTTTTCCGTGCGTATGTTTTGCAACAATACTGGCATCTTTTATAAGTTTATCTGCTTCACTTGCTGCTTTTTCAGCAATTTTGATTGATTCTTTTGCTGCCACTTTAATAAATTTTGCTGCTTGATCAATTTCTCCACTATATTGTTTGATGAGCTCTTTAATTAGGTTATCAACCATTTCTTCAACATCTAAGGTAGCAGCCATTTCTAATTGAATATGCTTATCCATAATAATCATATCACAGTAAGTACTTCCTTCCAATTTTAAATCGGTTCCGGCTTTTAATAAAATTTCTAATCTATTTATTTGAATGTTTTCTATTAGACTCCCTGCAATAAGAGCCAATTCATTGTTGCTTTTTATCTGTTTAATTAATTCTTTGTCAAAATTTGTATTCATTTTAAAACAAAGATAAAAACCGTTATCCCAATTGGTCGAAAAATCAAGAGAAGCATTCATTTGATCTGATAAATTTATACCGCCTTTGCATGCAAAGCCCTGCGGAATATCAAATTCACCAATAGTGCCTCCTGTTGGAGAAAATAGAATATAAGTACTATCTATATAAATATCATTACGGAAAAATTCGTTAGGAACATCAAGTTTGAATTCATTTTTTAATATATTTGAAAAATCCGCCATAGATATTTCATTACTATAAGCCTCAAATGCAATACCACCATCCAAAGGAGAAATTGATATTTTAATTCCGAATTCTAATTCAAATATTTTTGCTTTTTCCATTGAGAAACCCAAATTGCTGGGAGTAACAGTCAATACGTTCATTCCTATTGACATGGCCGTATTTGATAATACGATGGCATCTTCTCTGAAATATTCTGATAACGTAAATGGATTACTCCAGGTATCAGTCATAGAGCCGGATGCTATTATTGTCTGATCCAATAAATCATACTTTATTTCCAAAACTGTTTGTAATGGAGGATCCCACTTTGATGGTTTCATTTTCATATCAAGTGAAATATAAATGCTTGGAGAAACTCCTACATTTCCTATATCCATAGATACTTCCAGTTCAGCTCCGATATTAAATCTTTCTAAGAATAATTTAGTTTCAGATTTTTCAATTAAAGTTACTTCAATCGGATCTTTTGAAAAATCAAGAGCGCCTTCCAGCTTTATGCCCTCATTAGATACTTCTGCAACAATCTGAATTACTGGGTCTTCAATTTCTAAAACATTACAAATGCCAGAAAGATTTCCTTTTGTATCTACATTTGCTTCTATATGTAAACCGACATCTGAAAGTGTTAGATTAATATCCATTAACCCAAGATTTTTTAAAACTATATAGCCAGGCATCTTATTCAGTTGTTCAACAGTAACTTCTGATTTTAAGTTAATTGGTTCAATAGTTCCCTGAAACTCAAATGTTCCATAATCACCAACATTAATACTATAAATATCGCCATTTTGGGTTGTATTTAGTTCCCCAAACCCCTTTACATTAATAGTTTTGGATGTTTGCGAAAATGTTGAAACAGCAATAAACATGATTAATGTTAAGAATCTTACTTTCATAATTTTAATTTTATTGGGTCATTTGATATTTTTGCAATAAGTAATGTTTATAATAATAATTGAATGAATCAATAATTTTTTTATTAAAAACTACAAAATTAACAATATCTTTAATATTCTTTATGCTTAAAATAGCCATATCTTAGTTTTTTTATTGGATTAACCGATGCCACGCGAATTAGGTTGTTGAGCCTGTCGAAATACTCGCGCGGGATAGTAATTTAATA
>CAZUQY010000464.1:0-2674 GCA_964622935.1 uncultured Bacteroidales bacterium
TACAAATACTACAATTGATGTTACAGCTACTGGAGGTGGAACATATTTATGGAGTGGGGGAGCAACACCTGCAATTGCAAATAATATATTCAATTCTGCCGGTACTTATACTGTTATTGTTACAGCAGCAAATGGTTGCACAGCTAGTGACGCAATTACAATCTCTGTTGACAATACTCTCCCTACTGCAGATGCAGGGGCTTCAATGATAGTTGATTGTAATAATCCTAGTGTCAATCTTGATGGTACTGGTTCTTCAACAGGTGTAGGATATACATATGTATGGTCAACTGGAGATGGAAATATTGTTTCTGGTGCTAATACTTTGACACCAACTGTAGATCAAGGAGGAACATATACACTAATTGTTACAAATACATCTGGGGGTTGCACAGCTACTGATAATGTAGTTGTTTCTGAGGATTTAACTGCACCAACCGCAGCAATAACAAATATTACTGGAACAACTGAACTAGATTGTAATACCATGACAATAAATGTTACAGCCACTGGTGGTGGAACATATTCATGGAGTGGGGGAGCAACAACTTTTACTGCAACAAATACTTTTAATACTATTGCAAACTACATTGTAACAGTCACTGGTAATAATGGATGTACAGATACAGAATCTATTAATATTACCCGAAATATTGTGCCACCTTCAGCAGGAATTAATAACAATACAGGTACTGATATTTTGACATGTACAACATCTTCAATAATTGTTTCAGCCACAGGTGGTGGAACTTATGATTGGGGTGCTGGTGTTACTACCGCTGCAAATAGTTTTACAAGTGTTGGAACATATATTGTTACTGTGACTGCTGCGAACGGATGTACAGATACTGAACAAATAACAATTACTCAGGATATCACAACTCCAACAGCTGGGATAATAAATAATACAGGAACAACAGTTATTGATTGTATAACAAACACAATAAATGTTACAGCTACAGGAGGCGGTACTTATACTTGGAGTGGAGGGGCAACAACAGGAAGTGCTACAAATAGTTTTTCTTCTGCAGGAACATATTTTATTACAGTTATTGGTGCAAATGGATGTAGTGATATGGAGTTAATCAATATAACTGAAAATACAACTCCTCCTATTGCTGGGATAACAAATTTAAGTGGAACAACAGTTATTGATTGTATTAACAGCACAATTGATGTTACTGCAATTGGTGGTGGAACTTACGATTGGGGAGCTGGTGTTACTACAGCTACAAATAGTTTTACTAGTGCTGGAACATACATTGTTACTGTAACTCTAGTTAATGGTTGTGCAGATACCGAAAATATTATTATAACTGAGAATACAACTCCTCCAGCAGCTGGAATAGCAAATATTACTGGTACAAATGAATTAACATGTACAACGCTTGTTATTGATGTAACTGCAACTGGTGGAAATATTTATGCATGGAATGGTGGGACAACACCTAATCTTGCTTCGAATAGGTTTATTTCCCCTGGAAATTACGAGGTAACAGTAACTGGTACAAATGGTTGTACTGATATTGATCAAATTATGATTTCTGAGGATGTGAACTTGCCGACGGCTTTAATTACTAATTTAACAGGGACCACTAATATTAATTGCCACAATGCTCAAATAAGTTTGCAAGCTACTGGTGGTGTTTTGTATCAGTGGAATGGCGGAAATTCAACAAATACTGCTTCAAACACAGTATCTACTGGTGGAATATATATTGTTACTGTTACAGGAGCAAATGGATGTGTCGATTCAGAATCTATTACTATTCAGGAAACTTCATCTTTACAACTTATATTGTCCGGTGTTGATGCAAACTGTGGAGGTAACGGAGGAATGATAACTACTCAAGTAATAGGTGGTGCTGTTCCATATACATATTTGTGGTCTAATAGTCAGATAGGGTTAAGCTTAAATGATTTAGCCCCTGGCAATTATTCAGTTGTTGTTACTGATAGCGAAAATTGTACAGTAAATGATTACATTGATATTGCTCTAATAGGTACAATTGATGCAACAATAATACAGATTCAGACTCTTGGATGTAATGGTGACAATACAGGAATACTTGAAGCTTCATCTTCTAATGCACAGCAACCAGCTAGTTATAATTGGAGTACATTAAGTGCGAATGCTCAGATAAGTGGGCTTGGAGCAGGAACATACTCGGTGACTATTACTGATAACTGGGGTTGTACAGGTGCTGAGCAAAGTGTTTTAGTTAATCCTCAAAATATGGATATTATTGCTAATGTGAATTCAGTAAGTTGCCATGATTATAATGATGGAAGTATAACTCTTACAGTTTCGGGGGGGAATGCTCCTTATAATTATTTATGGAATAATACTGAAACTACTTCTGGATTATTTGACCTTCTTCCTGGATCTTATATTGTAACTATTACTGATAATGATAATTGTACTCTATCAGGTGATTACATTATTGAAAATCCTGAGAAAATTGATCTTAGCATTATTGTTACTGATATAGAATGCTTTGGAATGAATAATGGGCGTATTTCTATGAATGCTAGTGGAGGTGTTTCACCTTATTCTTATTATTTGTATTATAATGATAATAATACTTCAGGTAGTGACCAAACAGGACTTAGAGCAGGAAATTATCAGGCAAGTGTAATTGATAATAATGGATGTTCAGAAGTTGTTGATGCA
>CAZUQY010000465.1:0-2667 GCA_964622935.1 uncultured Bacteroidales bacterium
TATGATATCAATAAATATGCCTGATAGATTGGAATTTAATTTATAGAGTTTCTTTATTTGGTGTAGTTTTATATTTAATAAATTAGTTTATTTGTATAATTGTAATTATTGATAATGAAAGAGAGAAAAAATATTTGGAGGACCTTTAATATCTATTATAGATATTATCGTTCAACCGGAATACTCTCCTTTATGATTTCAAATCTAATCAAAGTAATTGCAATTGTAGGATTTGTTATTTTACTTGTTTGGGTTCTAAATACTTTTATAATAAGTGTCAGTGAAATCCCTCAATTTCTAATGGAAAATTTTAATTCTGGTGTTGTGCTTTTGTTTTTTTTATTCACCGAGAGTTTGTTGGGCTTTATACCTCCGGATTTCTTTATTTTGTGGGTGAGTGAAATGGAGTATTTTTATTTTTGGGTCGGACTATTAGGTATATTATCATATATAGGTGGTCTCAATGCATACTTTATTGGCACGATAATAAGAAAAATCCCCCGAATTAGAAATTGGGTTGAAAGATTGTATTCCAATCATCTCGATAAAATAAAAAAGTGGGGAGGAATATTTATTATTATAGCGGCATTGTTCCCATTGCCTTATGCAACTGTTTGTACATTAGCAGGGGTTCTTAAATACCCTCTCTCAAGATTACCTTACATTGGATTGTTTAGGATTTTGAGGTTTTTCTTATATGCTCCGATTGTATTAGGAGTTATATAAAAAAAGAAATAATAGTTAAAGTTGCAAGGCAGATAGATGCAATTCCGTTAGTTGTTCCGAACGCAATGTTAATTTTTGAAATATCAGTTGTTTTGACAATTGAATGCTGATATATCAACAGAATTGTAAATGTAATAATGCCTGTCCATAGGATAATATTCGCATGCATCATTACACCCCATATTATCAGTAAGATAATTACAAACAGATGCATTACTGCAGAAATAATTAGTGAATTTTTTCGTCCAAATTTTGCGGGGATTGAAAACAATCCTGAATTGCGATCAAATTCTTCATCTTGTAAAGAGTATATAACATCGAATCCGCTTGTCCAAAGAAATACGATTAATGATAAAATCAAAATTTCAATGCTCAGGCTTTCTGTGATAGCAATGTAAGCACCTGCAGGAGCTATTGCCAATCCAATACCAAGAACCAAATGTGATAAAAATGTAAATCTTTTAGTGTATGAATATGAAAGTACAACAAAGAGAGCTACAGGAGAAAGAATTAGGGTGAGTGTATTGATAAAGCCTGCAGCTATAATAAAGAAAATGGAATTAATTATAGTGAAAACCATTGCATTTGATGGGCTGATAATTTTAACTGGAATTTCTCTGCCAGCCGTTCTCGGATTTTTTTTGTCAATATGTCGGTCAGCATATCTGTTAAATGCCATAGCGCTGTTGCGTGCAAAAACCATACAGAGTAGAATTAAAACCAAATCTTTCCAGTCAACAAGAATGTTCTTTTGGTTAGCAGCCATAAAAAAACCAATCAAAGCAAAAGGCATTGCAAAGACAGTATGGCTGAATTTAACTAAAGAGAAATATGATTTTAGTTTTATGTTCAAAGTTTGAATTTTTTTACAAAAATGAGTAAAAGCTTTGAATTTGAAAAGGAAATATTGAAATTATTAATTATTTAATATAAAATCTGAAGAAAATCCATTATAAACAATAATTTTGTATAGAATTTGTTATAAAATAATGTGAGTTTTATGGCACCCAAATAGTAAAAATTTCGTCTATTAATTGAGTTCATAGAAATTAAGTGATTTGAAGAAAAGTGTCAGGATATTAATTCTTTTATTAACCGGGATATTATTACCGGTGTACCTTTTTTCTCAGACAGTAGGTCTTGTCTTGAGTGGAGGAGGTTCAAAAGGTCTTGCTCATATTGGAGTTATTAGGGCATTAGAAGAAAATAATATCCCAATAGATTATGTTGTTGGAACATCTATAGGAGCGATTGTTGGTGGATTATATTCAATTGGTCTCACTCCTGATGAAATGGAAGACTTATTTCGTGATGATCGTTTTATAAACTATTATAAAGGCCAAATCCCAGAAGATCAGTATTATTATTTTAAACAAACCGATCAGGATGCTTCGTCCTTTAAACTTGGTTTTACAAAAAGGGATAGTAGCATCAATTTAGTTTTGCCTACTAATATTGTTGCAACACAGCCAATGGATTTTGGAATATTGGAGTATTTTTCCCAATATACAGCAGCCTCAAACAATGATTTTGATAAATTGTTTGTGCCGTTTCGTTGTGTTGGTGCAGATGTGTACAACAATCGTGAGGTCGTTTTTAAAGATGGCGATCTTGGAATGTCGATAAGAGCATCTATGACATTTCCGTTTTATTTCAAACCTATTGTAATTGATAGTGTATTGTTTTTTGACGGGGGCATTTATAATAATTTCCCCATTGATGTAATGCGTAATGAGTTCCATCCTGATATTATAATTGGATCTAGTGTTACGAGCTATTCAGAAAAACCGGATCCGGATGATTTATTGTTGCAGGTTGAAAGCATGATAATGGGTGCTAAAAAAGAATACGTCGTACCTCCTGAAGAGGGAATAACCATAAATATCGATTTTACAAATGTTAGTTTACTAGACTTTCAACGTTTAGACGAGTTTTCTAAAA
>CAZUQY010000466.1:0-2664 GCA_964622935.1 uncultured Bacteroidales bacterium
CACTTGGAAACAGGTCTATTCTAGCGTCTGCTCAGGACTCTGTTATGGTTGACATATTGAATAATAAAATAAAACATCGTGAATGGTTCAGACCTTTCGCTCCAATAGTGAAAACTGAAAAAGCAAATGAGTATTTTAAGATGTTGAATAATTCTCCATTTATGCTACTTGCACCTAAAGTTCATGATAATATGAAACAATCCATCCCTGCAGTTACTCATATTGATGGAACTGCGAGAACTCAAACAGTGGATAAAGATTCTAACCCAAAACTTTGGGATCTACTTGACCTACACGAAAAGGAAACAGGTATCCCAGTAATGATAAATACTTCTTTTAATCTCCAGGCTGAACCAATTGTTAACACTCCCGAGCAAGCAATAAATGACTTTTTAACGTCTGATATGGATTGTTTAGCTTTGGGAAACTTCTTCGTTAAAAAAAGACAATGAATAAAATAAAAACCATACTAGTTGTAATTGTTTCAATAATAATTGTTTCTAGTATGTTTGTTATATATAAAGCTCACCAAAACTCAAAGATTCCATTTATTGATACTCTAGGATTTTATTTCGATGGAATTGATGCCGACGATCCAGATTTAATTACCTGTTATGGCAAATATAAAGAGAATGTCGTTAAAACCCAGATATACTGTTTTCAGCAATACAGGTCAAGCGAGAAATATATTTACGAGCCATGGAGAAATGACTTTAAATTTTCGTGTAAAGTCGAGAATATTGTGCTAGAACTACCTGATAGCATATGGAATAAAATAAATACTATTTGGTTCAAAAATGGAGACTTTGTAATAAAATATACAAAAGAGCAAATGATGCAAGATTGGTCAATTCAGGAAAAGAACTCAACCATCAGATTTTGCTCAAATGAAAAACAGATCAAGAAAAACAGTTTTAAAAGTGGATTAGACTTATTTCTCTCCTCATCACACATATTAGGCATAAAGAATAAGTATTTATTATATGCTCAAATGTTAATTCTATCATTAATCCTTGTATTTATTTTTAAAAATATATTCTATACATTATTTCTAAAATTCACATTTTTTTTAAAAACTAAGATTTCGAGACACAAATCATTTTGGACTAATCTTTTTGCTAGTTTTACTGGTATAGTCACTATTTTTTTGATTCTAGAATTAAGTTTAAGAATCGTAGGTTATATCCATGAGAAAAATAATATAATACAAAACTATAAATTAGCAGAAAATGCCGACAAAGTTGTTATATGTTTGGGAGATAGTTTCACTGAAGGTTTTGGTTCGTCCAAAGGAAATGATTATCCCTCAGTATTAAACAATCTTATTCAAGGAGAATTTGGGGAGGAGTACCAAACTATTAATCTTGGACAATCAGGAAAAAACACTACTCAAATTAGAGAAGAGTTCAACCTATATCTTGAAAACCACACTCCCGAATTGGTAATCCTAATGGCAGGATCTGCAAATTATTGGAATTACTATGGATTTGAAGATAACGGAAAATTTCTTTATAACATCAGGACATTTAAATTGATTAAATTACTCTATAATAATATCTTCAATAATTCTAAGAATATTAATGAACTTTCTGCGAATAAAAATCTTTTTAATAAAGATTTTTATCATGAACGCAGAGAAAACTTTGCATATAAATGCGATACTTCTTTTAATCTAAAAACAATTTCAAAATTTCAAAGATATATAAATAATCAAATCCCGATATGTGATTATGCTGATTCTTTATTTAGGTCTAACAACATTGACGAAACAGAAATTCGGGAACTTATCTATTATTCTTGGATAACTAAAACCAACATTGTTTTTCCTAATTCTATAGATAGTAGAATATCAAAAGATCTTTTACAATTATTAACATTATACAGATTAAATGATTTAAACCCCACCTCAGTCAATCAATTTGAAAACGCATATTACAGAGCAATGTATTTCTATGTATTAAGTCTAAGATCATCAAAGAAGGCAAAAGCTAATTATTTATATCTTGCAATTGCTCAGTGTCCATATTTAGAAGATGCATACTTTGATTTATATTCATCAGGTCATTTCACTCCCTACCTACCGATTGATTTTAAACAAAAAGCTATTTGTATCAAAGACACATTAAGTCTTTATAACCGTAAATTTAGACTTCCCAATTACAATACAACTGCAAATAAGGTACATATCAAAGAAAATTTAAATCTTGATATCAATACTAATAAAATTAATCAATGGGCTGAAGTCGATCTAGAAGACATAATCAATCAATGCCGAAAAAAAGGAGTTAAATTAATTTTAATGACCTACCCGTATAAATATAAGAATCCATTATATGAGCCAATCAATGGAGTTATTGAGCAACTGTCTGTTCGCTATTCCATTCAACTAATAGATAACTACACAGTTTTCAAAAACCTAGACAATCAAAAAGAATACTATGTTTCAGATGGACATTGTAGCGATAAAGGCTATGTTTTCATAGCAAATCAAGTGTTTAATTTAATAATAGATAAAAAAATACTAGATAAAACCGAATAGTAAAACTACTTATCTTTGCTCTATATAAACTCCATTATGAAAAACAAGAAGCTATACAAATATATTTTTCCATTAATCATAATAATCATTATGGTTGTGGGTATTTTGATATTAAAACAGAAAAA
>CAZUQY010000467.1:0-2661 GCA_964622935.1 uncultured Bacteroidales bacterium
TGAAGTTAAAACTGAGAATGGTTCAATATCTATTTCTGTTAAGCTGAAATCTGTAAGGTTCAAAATAACAATGTTGCTTACAGTATCATTTTCTCCTACAATAGAATATAGAGTACTGCCAGATATTGTTATGGCATAAACCTCATAAGTTTCTGTGTTTTCTGTTAAATCCCAAGTTAAAGGGAACTGATTCGTTTCACATTTGAACAAACCTTCGTCGGTACCTGCATAAACAATATCTCCGTGACAATAAACTTGATTTATATTATCTGTTGTTAAACCTGAGTTCTCACTAACAAAATGTGTAAAATTAGTTCCATCGTATTTTGCAATCCCAGAAAGATAATAACCAATCCATAAGTCTTCATTAGCGTCTAAGCAAATATTAGTGTGATGAAGAATATACTCTTCTCCAATAATAGAATCTCCAATGATTTCTGGGTAGTTCTGACTAATAGCAAGATTTGCCATAAGCAATAGGCTTACTAATAAGTAAAGATTTTTAGTTCTCATATCTTTAATGTTTTTATGTTTGTATTGTTAAAATGCTTAATTGTACAATATTAAACGATAAATAACGATAAAAGGTTGCAGATTGTATCGTTTTTTTTAGGGACTTTGTCTTATAAATGGAATTGATAGTATTTAAGTCCAGCTGTCGTTGATATATATATGGGAGGAGCTATAGATTCTAAGTGTATAGATTTACATCTGAAGGTGTGCCGGTTGATACTTTTAAAGTGGGAATATCACCTGGTGCTTTTGGGTTTAAATAGATATTAAAATTTACTTTTCAATATGTCTTTCCAACTCAAGCTTGGTAATTCCCCATTCAACGACAATTTTATCAATAATTTTAATAACACTTTCGTTATCGAATTCTTTTAGAGCTAATTCCAGCTTTTCAGCGTTAGAAACAATTACATCCAGACAAAGATTCATAGCTGAGCCTTTCAACGAATGTGCATATCGTTTTAAATTCTCTATATCTAAAGGGGCTGAATTAGTTTGTTCTTTCAGCCTAATAATTTGTCTTTCGAATTCATCGGGAGCAACTTTTATCAATTGTAGAAAGAGTGTTTTGTTAAAACCAATCCTCTCCATAAAAGCAATTTTATTAAAATGTAATTCCGTACTTTCTTCTGCTATAGGGCTATCTGTTTTTTTAATAGATGTTTTTATTTCAGTGTTAATTTTAATATGCTTATTTAATTTTGTCAGTAATTCATCTTTGTTAACTGGTTTGCTAATAAATTCAATCATTCCTGCTTCGAAGCAACTTTCTTTTTCATCTTTAATAATTCCTGCTGTTAAGGCAATGATTGGTATATCTTTGGTTTTTGGATCTTTCTTTAAAATATTGCTTGCTTCAATCCCATCCATTATAGGCATTTGGATATCCATTAAAATTATGTTCGGTAGATATTGATTGGCTTTTTCAATAGCAGTTTTACCATTACTTGCTGCAATAATTCGACAATTTGGAATTAATTCTTGAAGGAGTGTTCTTATAAATAGCATGTTAATATTAACGTCTTCAACAATGAGTATTGTGGTGCCATTTATTTTGTTAATAATGTTAATTTGATCTTCTGAATTGGATTCTGAATAGTTGTTTTGTTCAATGCTTAAAGCTATGTCATTAAACGATTGAAATAGTTCTCTTAGTTTTATTGGTTTAATTAATCTAAATTTTATTCCTAGTTCTTCACAATGATTTTTTACATCTTCATTTTCATATGTGTTGTGGAGTAAAATGATATTTGGCTTTTTTCGATTTAAATTTATTTTGTTCTGGATAAGCCTTATTGTTTCAATGCCGTTAATTTCTGGCATATTGTAGTCGATAAGAATGATATCAAAATTGTTGTTCTGTTCAAGTATTGTGAGGGCATCAATTCCATTTCCTACATCTGTAAAATTGATATTGAATTCTTTTAATATCGTTTGCATTATTATTCGATTTCTCTTATTGTCATCTATGATTAAAACGTTTTTGATTTTATCAGAGACTTCGTATTTGTTCTTGCCATTATCGAAGAATTGTGTTTCGAACTTAAAAAAGAATTCGGAGCCTTTGCCAGGAATGCTTTCAAAGTTAATTTTACCACCCATTTGTTCTACTAGTAGATTTGAAATAATTAGTCCTAAACCTGTACCACCATATTTTCGCGTGGTTGAGGTGTCTGCTTGACTAAAAGCTTTGAATAGCTTATCTCTTTCATTATTTGAGATTCCAATACCTGTGTCTCTAACAGAAAAATTTAAAACCCCGAATGCATCATTTTGTTTTTCGAAATTTACTAAAAGTTCGACTTCACCTATTTCTGTGAATTTGATCGCATTTCCTAAGAGGTTAACAAGCACTTGCTTTAATCTTATAGGGTCAACGTATAAGAACCTTGGAAGAGAAGGGCTTATTTCAATTAGTAACTCAAGTTTTTTATTTCCGGCATGATAATTTATAATGTCGAGAGTTTGTTCTATTAATTCAAATATGTCTGTTTTTAGTGGGTTTAATTCCATTTTCCCAGCTTCAATTTTAGAGAAATCAAGAATGTCACTTATTATTCCTAAAAGGGATTGAGCCGATGTATTTACGTTATCTGCATATAGCTTTTGATTATTATTGAGAGGAGTGCGTATAAGTAAATCTGTAAA
>CAZUQY010000468.1:0-2657 GCA_964622935.1 uncultured Bacteroidales bacterium
ATTACAACATACAATCACATCTACCGACATAGTATATGTGTCAAAACAAGTTTGTCCAGCATCAGGAGTAAATACATAATCTATTGTTCCTAAACTAGATGTATTTATTGTTGCAGGACTCCAAGTGCCAGATATTCCTTCTAAAGAAGTTGATGGCAAAATTACTGCAACATCTCCAACACAAAATGGACCTAAGTCATTAAATGTAACAGGAGTTATATTTCTGCACAAAGCATATGGATCATCTATAAAATTGTCCCATGATGCTTTAAAAGCTTTACTAAGTGGTGCTCCAGTAACAACTGAACTACCACTAATTTCTTCCCATCGAAAAATTACAGTTTCATTATTTGCTATTCCGTCCCATGAACCATCTGCAATTTCATCAAAATAAATATTAATATCAGCAGATGATATTCCGCTTGACCTATCTATTTGATGATAAAACAATGGATTTACTTCACAAATTTCCTCACAAAAAACATTTACGTTACAGCCTTCTGCTGTTGCATCAGTGTTAGCAAGTCTTACTGTATATGTATTATCAGTGGCAGAGTTTGGAGTTATTTCAACTGGTCGATATCTATTTGTAACGATATTTGAACCAACCGGAAATAAATATGTTGATGTAATGTTTGTATTTCTTGATAATTTCCCACCATTAAGACTGGAAACAAATCCAGTTGTTCTTGTAATTGCTTCAGAATTCTGATTTTCCATAAAGAAAGTATAGGTTTCTGTTTGGAGTTCCAAATGTTTTAAGTCTAATATGCCTGTAGCATATTTATCAATTGCCTGAGTTTTTAATCCACTTCCATCTAATGTAAGATTATTAAAAACAGTTGAGGATGTTCCACCCAATATTTGATTATTCCCCTCAAAATAAACAGTTCCTGTGCCGCCTAAAAAGACATCATTATCAAACCAATCTCCTAAAAGACGAATATGTCCATCATCATTTATTACTGCATCATTAGTAATATCCCCAGTAACATATAGTTCTGCATTTGAGCCTGCATATGCATCAACTGTTAACCGACCTACATTTTGATTTTTTACATTCCCGTCAACATATATATAACTTCCCGGCCGAGCATTAACAAAACCTCCATTGTTTAGAAATGCCTGAGAAAAAGAATGTTGTGAGAAGATTATTAAAATTAGGAAGCCACTAATTTTAAATAAAACATTCTTCTTTTTTATGTTGTTTTCTCTATCCATTATATATTATTAAAGCATCAAAATCCTTTAAAATATTTATTGCGATTTACACATCTAGCCTATTTTAAATATTGTATCATAACTCGAATTTTCAATAATTCTCCTGCACTATCAGCATCCTCAAGAGCTACTCCAAGTATCATTCCCGATTCAGTTGCCTTCATTGCAACACCAGGCGTCGTTGATGATGTTACAGGATCTCCAGTAACTATCAGACCATTTGCATTATTAACCTTAACATATGTAATACCTTTTGTTATAATTGGAATTTTATATGTTTTACTAGGGTTTTTAGGATCCCATTCCGGATTCTCATTATAATATATGCCTAATAAATATGGATCATAAGGATTTGTACAAACATCAAAATTATGTCCTCTGAATGTTCCAACAGGAGAAGTTAATATTGTTCCATTTTCAAATTGTCTTTTTTCTTTGACATCTATATTCGCATCCTGCGCAGAAACTTTAATACTAGCACAAAGAAAAACTATTGCAATTATTACTACTTTTTTCATAGAAATATTTTTAATCAATTATCATTAAACTTCGATGAGCATAATCTGGTGCAGAAGCCGGATAACAATATATTGGGCTACCATATAAACCATCAATACGCCATTGTATTTTTATTGTAGTAGAAACTCCTGCTGTAACAGGAACCGCCAAACTCATAGAACCATTAAAAGAGGTTACTAGTCTTCCATCATCATAATCTTGAGCCAAAGCGTTAGTTCCACCTACAACGACACCATCTCTAAGCATCCTACAATCAACATATTCCATAGGATAATATGACGGGTCGCAATATGCAGCAAATGTGAAAAATACATATACCACTGAATGCACTGGCGTAAATGTAATTGTCATTTGAGACATATCAACAAATGTTCCAGTATACATACTTATATCTGTTGTTCCTGATACACCTTGATTATTAGTACCAAATGTATTTAACGCGAAATTACCCCATGTTAATGATCCTGACCCACTATTCCTTAAATAATAATCTCCGGTTGTTCCTCCTGGATTAGCCACAGGCCATGTATAAGGGACATTATTAATTCTAGACAAATCTCCTGTTGCATTAACTCTGAACTGTGAACTTGCTCCAACAGATAATTTAGCAGCCGGAGCTGTATTTCCTATTGCTACATTTCCAGCAGCACTTTCATAAATTGGTGCAGTAGTACATGTTGCACTTGTACCATCAGATTTTATAATATAATTTGCTGTAGCACATCCTACTGGACCTGCTGGACCTTGAATTCCTTGTGGCCCCGCAGCACCATCTAAACCATCTAAACCTGCTGGACCTACCAAACCTTGTATTCCTTGTATTCCTTGTATTCCGGCTGGTCCGACTGCTCCGTCAACACCGTTAGTTCCATCAGTTCCGTTTGTTCCAGGTAAACCATTTGTTCCGTTTATTCCAT
>CAZUQY010000469.1:0-2646 GCA_964622935.1 uncultured Bacteroidales bacterium
CAACAATTGTTTTTGGAACTAATAAGATGAGTAGCTTTCAAGAAAGAATGAAATATTACGCAAAAACTGATGACTATATTTTTAGTAATGATGTGATAAAATATGGCAAAAAAGAGCTTATTGCTAAGTTAAAACAGTATGATTTAGTTATTGCAGGAATTCATGGCACTAATCGTATGGCTTCAAGAAAATTTGGAATTAGTAAACAAACAATCGATTTTATCGACACATTATCATTATCAACAAACCTTGTGTTAGATGTTTTTGCAAACGCATACAGTCTTGCTTATTTTAGAAATCTATCATCTGTAAAATCAATAATTGTATCGTATAATGACTGGGAAATTACAAATGATTTTTCAGCACAAATGATTTTTGGAGGTATTGCAGCAAAAGGAAGATTGCCGGTTAGTGCCGGTTCAGATTTTATGGCAGGTAGTGGTTATGATACAGAAAAAATAAGACTTAAATATACCAGAATACCTGAAGAGGCAGGTGCCGATTCTTATTATCTTCATAGGGTCGATTCGGTTATTGATGCTGCATTACTTGCAGGGGCTTTTCCAGGAGGGCAGGTTGCTGCAGCAAGTAATGGGATTGTATTTTATCAGCGCTCATTTGGGTATCATACTAATTCATCCGAAATTCAAGTTCAGGATCTTGATGTATATGATCTTGCTTCTGTGACAAAAGTGAGCGGAACAATAGCAGCATTAATGAAAATGTACGGTGAGGATGTTTTTGAATTGGATGATAAGCTTTCAGATTATCTTAGCCTGATAGATACAACCAATAAGAAAGATATGGTTTTTAGAGATATCTTAACTCATAGAGCTGGATTAAAATCATGGATACCATTTTATAAAAATACAATTGCAGATTCGAAAATTAGATCTGAAGTATACAGTAGTGTTGAAACAGACACTTTTTCGATTAAGGTTGCTGATAAAATGTTTATGAATCGGTTTTATAAAGATACTATCTACAGACAAATTTGTGAGTCAGGATTAAATCCTTACGGTAGATATATATATTCCGATCTTGGGTTTTATTTGTTTGCTCTGATGATTGAGAATCAGACTGGAAAGAGCTTGCCAGATTATCTTCAGGATAACTTTTATTCTAAACTCGGAGCATGGACTACAGGTTATCATCCTTTGGATCGCTTTCCAACATCCAGCATTGCTCCAACTGAAAATGATTCTTATTTTAGATTACAGCTTTTGGATGGATATGTGCATGATCAAGGAGCAGCTATGCTTGGCGGAGTTTCTGGTCATGCCGGATTGTTTTCCTGTGCTAACGACTTGTTAAAAATTATGCAGATGTATCTTGACGGCGGAACATACGCTGGAGATAAATATTTAGATCCGGATGTTATTAATTTATTTACTAAATATCAGTTTGATCCTAAACTTAATAGAAGAGGTTTGGGATGGGATAAAAAACACCCAACAGATACATCTAAGGGAATAGGCAGTAAAAGTTCATCTGATCTTGCTTTTGGTCATGGTGGTTATACTGGTACAATGGTTTGGGTAGATCCTGAATATGATTTTGTTTATATTTTTAATTCGAATAGAGTATGTCCATCGGCTAATAATTGGAAAATAATAAAACTTAATGTCAGAACAGAAATTGAAGAAGCATTTTATCAGTCGTTTATTAGTTCTGATGCAAAGAATAATGATGATAATGAATAATAGATTATATTTATTGTAATAATTTAGGTAAAGTGGTTGGTATTAGCTTTACAAATTAAATAATTATTAATGTTTTAATTAATCTTAATTGGGATGAGTTCTAGACCTCGCAAATATTTACTCTCTGTAGTAATAACAATTTTTATTTTGTTTTTTGCAAATGAAACAAAGTCTCAGTATCTGGAAAATGACCCTACACCTTCGCAGAGAATTTTTTGGGGAGGAAATATTGGACTAATGTTCGGATCTAATACATATGTCTCAATTGATCCTATTATTGGTTATAGACTAACAAATCGGCTTTCAGCTGGTGTAGGAATTAATTATTCATGGACACATTCATCTTATTACGATTATTCAGGACAATCATACGGTGGAAATGTTTTTGCTTCTTTTACTTTGATTAAAAACTTGGGAGAAGCTTTGCCTTTTTCAGATAGTGGTGGGTTACTTTTGTACGGAGAGCTATCATTAGTAAATATAAGTGATTATTATGCTATTTTACCAATGGGACAAGACGTATGGGCATATACACCTCTTGCTGGGATTGCTTATCAGACGCCAATTGGAAGTAGGTCTTATATGCTGATAATGTTTCTATATAATTTTAACGAAAGCTCAGTATCGCCTTATCCAAATCCTGTAATAAAAGTTTGTTTCCAATATTAACGAGGGAAGTACTTGGAATGAGCTAGAGTTTAGAGTTTTTAATTCAACATTTAACTTGAAAATCGGAGCTCGAAATTTATCATTCAGTTAAAAATATTAGAGGATTTAAAGTTGTAATTTGAAAAGTGTAATTTGAGTATTTTTTTTATTCTTCATTTTCGAAAAACAATTTGTAGTAATTAAGGCCATTTGAGCTATCAAAGCCTTTTTCGATGTATTCTTTCTTCCCATGCACGTATATGTGGAAGTTTTTATCGAGTTTAATAATACTTTT
>CAZUQY010000470.1:0-2644 GCA_964622935.1 uncultured Bacteroidales bacterium
ATTAAAAGACCTCCACTTGTTTGAGGGTCACATAAAACAGGTTTATATGCATCATCTCCCAATAAAACGGAGCTTCCGTAACTTTTCCAATTAGTAAATGTTCCACCCGGCATACTTTTTTGATCAATATATTCTTGTAACACGTCAATTTTGGGAACTTTTGAATAATTTATATGTGCTGAGAGATTACTGCCCTCACACATTTCACTAAGATGTCCTAATAAACTAAAGCCTGTTACATCAGTCATTGCTTTTACACCGGGAATTTCACTCAATACAGTTCCAACAGTATTTAATTTACACATGGTGTCCGGTGCAATATTCTTATGGCTTTCTTTAAGAATACCTCTCTTTTGTGCTGTTGTTAAGATACCAATACCAAGTGGTTTAGTAAGATACAATTTGCATTTTTCAGTTGCAGTATTATTCTGTTTTAAATTTTTGATATCGACCTGACCTGTAACTGCTAATCCAAAAATTGGCTCAGGACTATCTATACTATGTCCACCAGCAAGCACTATTCCTGCCTCAAGACATGCTTGACGCCCACCGTCAACAACTTTAGAAGCATATTTAATATCTAGTTTATCTAAAGGCCAACCCAATATTGCAATAGCCATTATTGGTTTTCCTCCCATTGCATATACATCACTCATTGCATTTATTGCAGCAATTTTACCAAAGGTAAATGGATCATCAACAATAGGCATAAAGAAATCCGTTGTACTAATCACAGCTTTTCCATCACCTAAATCATAAACAGCTGCATCGTCCCTACTATCATTGCCCACTAATAAATTTTTGTCAGTTACTTGTACTATATCTGTTTTAAGTATTTCACTTAATACATTTGGAGCTATCTTACACCCACATCCTGCACCATGACTATATTGCGTCAATCTAACCTCTTCAATCATAATCTAAATTTCTTTTAATATTTTATTTATATTCTCTTCACAATTTGTATTAGAAGATTTAATAATTCTAGTTTGTGCCGGATCTCGCTTTATCATCCCATTATAATAATACTTGTCATAATAATCCAAACAAATCAAAGCGACATTATAAAAATCATTTTTTTTGAGATAATCCAAGGCCTTTTTAGTTTTCTCTCCTCCAAGTCTTTTTGAGATATTTTGAATTGAATTTGCCAAAAGTTCATTATCTCCTATACAATAGTCTCCAATTAGATACAATCCACGAGTTTCCTTAGGGATATCAATAAATATCAAATCAGCTTGCCTCATTTTTAAGAACAAAGAGCTAGGGATTATAACTCTACCGATATTACTACTTTCATCTTCCAACCAAACGGGCTTTGAAAAATCCAGTTCTTTCCATTGCCAATATAAGTTATTTTCAAATTGTTCAGTTGTTGGTTGAGGGTCACAACCTATAGCACCAAAAGCTGACCCTTTATGATTTGCTATTCCTTCCAAGTCTATTACCTGGTGCCCCAATTCTTTTAATTTTAATAATATCTGTGTTTTACCACTACCTGTATATCCTCCAAGCACATTCAATTTTGATTCAATTGAGAAACTTTCCAGAGCCAACCTTCGAAAAGCCTTATAACCATCTTTAATAATTGCCACCTCAAATCCATTATTTTGCAAATGCTCCGCAAAAGATTTACTGCGCATCCCTCCACGCCAACAATGAACAAGCAACTTCATATCAGGAGCAAGACTCTTAGCCTGATCAATAAAATTGTCAAGCTTAGGATTAACATAATAATAGCCTAATTCAATAGCTTCTTCTTTAGATTGTTGCTTATAAACAGTACCTACATGAGCACGTTCCTCGTCGGTAAACAAAGGGATGTTCATAGCACCTGGAATATGTGCCTTATTATATTCTCCCGGCGAACGTACATCAATAAGAGGAAGAGACTGATCTCCTCTTATATATTCATCTATATCTAACTCCTTAAGCATAATTGCAAAATAAGCCATTTTGTATCAGACCTCATTAACAATTCTGATAAATAAATCAACCAGATATAAACAACAGATAATATCAAAGACACAAGGTTACAAGTGTAAATTAAAACAAGCATAGGGCATGGAGCATAGAACAAATAACCAAGACACTTATGCTATGATATTTCACATTATTCCTATTTCAAAACGACTAAGCGTTTAGTAAAAGTCTTAGTGGATATTACGCATGTAACCAAATAAATGCCATTTTTTAATTGAGAAATATCAAAACTAAATAAGCTTTCATCGTTTAACAATATCTCGGAATAGCTTATTATATTTCTACCAGACAAATCTCTTATTATAATATTGAAAGGGCCCTTATAATCCAATTCAATCATTAGATTAAAATAATCTTTAGCAGGATTTGGATAAATTTCAAAAGTTTTCAAACTTACTTGAGGATTATCACAATTTGCAATATTTAATAAATAATCATATTTGTTTTCAAAATGATCTTGCATATCACACATACGATAAATAAGAAAGTTTTCAGCCTCGTTAAAAGCATTTGTCCACTCTTGTATTGAAGGCGGAGTATTAAAACGATTACTCTGATTTGGCAATTCTCTTCCAATATCTGCACTTATATTCCGCAAATAAGATTCTGTAGATTCAATATTAAATACAGTTTCCGACAACTCCTCAAATCGTGCGACAAA
>CAZUQY010000471.1:0-2635 GCA_964622935.1 uncultured Bacteroidales bacterium
TATTTTTCAAAGGTAAATTATTTACCTTAGCACATCAAAATAAAATATTCCCTATACATCAGAATATTGTAGACCCTGACAGTTTTTTTACTAATGATGTTAAAAGTGAATTTGTTTTTATGCCTGACTACATAGACGTTTTGGTCAGTATAAGGTTTTAATTAAATCAAATTTAGCAATTCTTTGAGTGAATGGATCTCATAGACCGGTCTAAAATCTCCTTTTTCTCTATTTGGATTAAACCAAACAGTATCAATATTTAAATTAGTAGCTCCTTTTATATCTACTTGAAGGTCATCACCTATTACAAGCGATTCTTCAGCCTTAGCACCGGTTTTAGACAATGCGAATTTAAAAAAATCTAGATTAGGTTTATTGCAACCAACTTCTTCAGATGTAAAAATCCCGGTAAAAAATTTATTTATACCACAATTATTAATTTTAAGATATTGCACTTCCTTGAATCCATTGGTAATGATGTGAAGTTTATATGATTTACTTAAATATTGAAGTATTTCAATTGAATGAGGAAACAACTTTGTCTTAGTTGGACTAATATTAACATAATCCTGACTCATTTTCTTTGCTGTGATTTCATCATTTACATTAAAAAGGAGCAATGTCTTATAAAATCTTTGCCAGCTCAGCTTATCTTTTGAAATATTCCCTAGTCTGTATTCACTCCATAAATTATCATTTATTTTTTTATACTCACTATGAAAATCTTCAAATGTGCAGAAATTATTTATTTGATACTTATAAAATATCTCAATAAAGGTTTCTTTTGAGTTTACTTCAAAATCCCACAATGTTCTGTCTAGATCAAAAAATATATGCCTGTATTTCATTTGTTAATTTCAATTTTTGGCAAATTTATATTCTTGCACACTAAAATACAATGATAAAACTCTTTTTATTATCTTTATCAAGATTTTTGCAATTTAGGTCATAGATTTAAGAACAAATTGGCCTTAACTTTGTTTTGAAAATAATTATGATAAAAACATTTAAACAAAAATTGATTTTCAGAATAGTTCTAAGCTTGCTTGGTATTTTAGGGGGCTTTCTTTATTGGAAGTATGTAGGTTGTTCTACAGGACATTGTCCTATTCAATCACGATGGTACCTTTCTAGTCTTTATGGAGGTGTTATTGGATATTTAATAAGCGGGTTGTTTATTAGGGATAAACCAAAAGAATCGGACCAGTCAAATCAAAATTCAGAAATAGATAAAATATAATGATATGAAAAATTTAATTTTTATTGCCCTTTTATTATTTGTAACAACCACAATAACTGTAAGTTGCGATGGTGGAGCAAATAAAGCAAAAAATGAACAAACTGGTGAAACATTTGATGATATTATCAATGGAAAAACTCCTGTGATAGTTGACTTTTATGCTGATTGGTGTAAACCTTGTAAAATTCAGGGTCCAATAATTGACGAATTGGAAACTGAGCTTGGTGAAAAAGTTCGTGTAGTTAAAATCAATGTTGATAATGAAGATCAATTAGCTAATCGTTATGGAATTCAGAGTATACCTACGGTAATGGTATTTAAAGAAGGTAAAACAATTTGGAAAGCAGTTGGCGTACAGACAAAGGAAACCTTAAAGAAGGTAGTTCTAGATGCTCAGTAGAAGATTAGTATTTATGTCGGTTTGCAAAAGCTACAAGTGAAAGCATAACTGGAACTTCAACCAAAACACCAACCACAGTTACTAAAGCTGCAGGAGAATTGTAACCAAACAATACAATTGCAACAGCAACTGCTAATTCGAAAAAGTTACTTGCCCCTATCATTGATGAAGGTGCACAAGTGGAATACGGAAGTTTTAGTTTTTTTCCACTAATCCATGTAATAAAGAATATGAAATATGTTTGGATAATTAAAGGAACAGCAACTAATAAAATTATAAGTGGATTATTTGTGATTGTTTCGCCTTGAAATGCAAACAATAAAACCAAGGTAACCAACAAAGCAATTATTGAAAATGGACGTAGCTTTGGCAGTAAGGTTTTTTTAAGCCATTCCTCTCCTTTAGCTTTTACAACTGTTCTATTTGTTATCCAACCTGCCATCAGAGGAATTACAACAAATACTATTACGCTGGTCAATAATGTCTCGTATGGTATTTTAACATCAGTTATTCCCAGTAAAAGTCCAACGAGAGGAACAAAGGCGATAAGAATGATCAAGTCATTAACGGAGACTTGCACAAGTGTATAATTTGGATCACCATCTGATAAATATGACCATACAAAAACCATCGCAGTACAAGGTGCAGCGCCGAGTATAATAGCTCCGGCAATATATTCACCTACCATATCAGGTTCAATAAATGCAGCATATATTTTTGAGAAGAATATCCATGCAAAAAAAGCCATTGTAAAAGGCTTTATTAACCAGTTTACTACAACAGTTAGAATTAATCCTTTTGGTTTTTGCCCTACTCTTTTAATACTCGAAAGATCAATTTGCAACATCATTGGATATATCATTAACCAAATTAGAATTGCAACAGGAATATTTACATTAAATACTTCCATTTTTGTCAGAACAGTAATACTGTCTCCGGTAAAATTTCCAATTAGAATTCCTAAGCCAATACAAAGAGCAACCCAGATGGTCAGG
>CAZUQY010000472.1:0-2632 GCA_964622935.1 uncultured Bacteroidales bacterium
GAATCTTCTGTTGGCTCGGCAATGTGGGATGGCTTTAATTGGAATCCTTTAGGTGCTTATTGTGGTGCAACTACATACCACAATGCAATTGAAATATATAGAGGCGATTTATATACTGGTGGTGGTCTTGTTAATAATGAAGGTAACTATAATATGTTTGTCACTAAATGGAACGGGGAATCATGGGATAGCATTGGAGGAGGTTTTAACAGTACTATTTTAGCAATTGAAGAATTTAGAGACACATTATATATTGGTGGAGGTTTTGAAACTTGGGATAGTGTTCCTAATGGAGGCGGTATCAGATCAAAAGGAATGGTAAAGTTGTTTATGCCCGATAACGGTTGTAATTACCTAAAACCTAGAATAAATACTTATGCAGATACATTTTATCTTGAGGGTGGAGATGTTGATGTTAATTTATACAATAATAACCCTTATGCTGATAGTTGGGAATGGAGCTTTGGCGATTCGCAAAATGGGGATGTGAAAAATCCTATACATACTTATACAGAAGTTGGAGAATACAATGTGCAAGTTACTGTTACAGATGTCGAGTGTGTAAAAACTTCAAATAAAACAATTTATATTGAATTGGGAAGCGAAATACAGGATTTTGAAAATATTGAAATGCAGGTTTTTCCTAATCCAAGTTCGCATAACTATACTGTTAAAATTGATTTGCCAAATTACAATAATGCGGAAATAAAAATTGCTGGCTTAAATGGGCATTTAAAGGATGTTATTCGAGTTACTGGAGAAACAACTGAAATTAGCACTAAAGGCTGGAGTGCTGGCACTTATGTTTGTAATTTATTTGTGGAGGGTAAGTTGGTGAAGGTTGAGAAGTTGGTGTTTGAATGAAAATATGAGAAGGGCACGGATTGCAAATCCGCGCCAGCGGGGGAGCAGGAAATGAATTTACAGATGGTGATGACTTATTTCCATCTATAGAATCACGTTATTTTTTTACAAACAATACGTATAACTATGTACATCACAACAATGAAAAAACAACACCGACATTATATCCCGATAGCGAGATAATTACAATGCAGCCTCTCGCCGATGATAAAGCTGAAAATTCTGTTTCATGTCTAGTAATGCCAGACTTGTGGATAACAGCTTTATACAATGAGGAACTAGATGCTGAACTTCCTTCAATTGACGAAATCATACCTATACGGCCAGACATAATAAATATTATTGAAGATCTTGAATATAATCTTGCACAGTTAGAGATTAACAAAGATAACGGCATTACATACGAACTGTTGACAAACATAGAACAGGGAATGTCAAACGGACAGTTAAAAAACAAACTTATTGCAAATTCGCCATTATCAGATACAGTTATAAGCTCTTTACTAATCGAATATCCTCTTTCTCACGGTAATTTTAAGAATGTGATGATAGCAAACTTACCCGTTAGTAAGCAGGTCGAGCCTTACTTTTATGCAAGGCTTGAAACCCTACCAATAGGCATAAGCAGACCGCTTGTAGCTTTGCAAGCTTATAATCCAAATGCGATTACTACAACATCAATTCAAAGACAAATCAAATACTGGACCCAGGAAAGGGAACTGCTTGTTAACGAGATACTAATACTGTTGACTGACAGCGCATTTTACAAGCCCGCTTATATCAGTGAAATTCTCCTTGCTGAAAACAATCCATATTTTACAAAAATATATGTGGCAAACCTTATCTCTGAGGGTAATTATACCGAAGCTCAACAAATCATCAGTACTATTATACCCAAAGACAATGAGACATCAGACTGGCTACAGTATCACGAAATTTTGCTATCTTTGTATAGCGATGGCAAAACAATTTACGATATGGACAGTACTCAACTGGATTTTGTAACTGAACAGGCATATAAATGCCCACCCGATTATACTACAGCAAATGCACAATCAGTACTGCAACTACTATTTGATATAGAAGTTCCAGAATGTATTATTATGCAAAACAGAAGTATGACTTCGTTTATTAGAGATATAGAGTTTACTGTACCAGAAACGGGAGCATGGATTGAGGATAATTTTCCTAATCCTTTTACTAAAGAAACTCTGGTAAATTATTATCTACCCGAAGGAATGAAAGGACAGCTAATGATTAATGATATGTTTGGCAGACTTATTAAAATTTACGATTTGTATGAAGGAGAAAATACCCTTAAAATTATTTCAGAGGACTGGACCCCGGGAATTTACAATTATGGGTTTATAGTGAATGACAAAATCATTGAATATAAAAAGATGGTAATAACACAATAAAATTAAAACAAGCAGGGTAGCATTTTAGGTTACCCTGCCATTTTATAAAAAAAATATGAAAAAGTTAAGTATTATACTAAGCATACTGATTATTTCTTTAGGTATAGATGCCCAAGTATGGTCTGATGATTTGGGAGAAATTGATAGCCTTCATATTGGAGGGGACATTGGTATTGTTCAGGATTTTTTTAATGATAATAATAATTTACTTTATATCGGTGGACCATTCAGCTATGTAAACGAAGAAGAAGTTGACCAATTAATAAGTTGGAATGGAACAGACTTTACTGCAATAAATGGAATTAGCGATTTTGGGTCAATTAATGCAATAATAAAATATAATAATGATA
>CAZUQY010000473.1:0-2626 GCA_964622935.1 uncultured Bacteroidales bacterium
ATTTTACAAATTTAATAATTGTTTAATTATGGACAGACTTCAGAATACAGTCTCGCATTTCATTCCTGTTTAAGTATTCAATGTTTCGCTTTACATAACGTTTACCAGGCATGCTAAGGATTCTTTGACAATGGAACATATATGCAGGTTCATTGATTGCTACAAACCTAAAAAACGATCGGATAGCTGCAAGTCGTGTATTTCGACTTCTAGAGCTGTTTTTTCGTTTGCTTTCCATGTTGTCTAGGAATAATCCAATTAACTCAACATCAAGTTCATCAATACATAATTTTGTTGGAGTCTTTCCTATTTTCTCACTTGCAAAATTTAAAAGCAATCTAAATGTGTCACGATAACTGGCTATTGTATGATTACTGGCATCCATTTGATTGAAAAGTCTTTCTGTAAAAAACTTTTGGATAAGAACAGATAAAGAGATTGCTTTCATAGTTGCCCCTCCTTTACAATAAAATTGTTTAAACGTTGTGAAGCTAAATACAATAATTCGGGAACAGCCTCAATGTACCAATACGTATTAGCAACTTTTGTATGTCCTAAATATGTAACTAGTTTTAACATTTCTTGATCAATAATTTTATTTTCCTTATACCAGTTCTTCATTACTTTCACTGCAAATGTATGTCGCAAGTCATGAATACGTGGACCTACACCATGCCTATGAAAGTGCTGTCTTTTACGCAGACCAATCATTCTACCAATAACTGCAAAATTATTCCTCACTGCACAATCAGTTAGGCGAATACATCTATCAGATATGAAAAATGGTTCTGGGATATGACCTAAAAGCCTATTACGTTTTCTGCAATACTCTGTTAAATATTCTTTTGTGCAATCTGTTATGGGTAAAATTCGATTGTTCCCATTTTTTCCGTAATGTACAGTTACAATCCCATTCTGGAGGTCTACATCCTTATCGTTTAATGAAATTGCCTCGCTAATACGTAATCCTGTAACAGCAACAAGTCCAAAAAATGCTGGATATGTTATTTCACGGAAACCATTTCTTGATTGTAATTGGCTAGCAGCATCAATAATACTACAGATCTGATCATCTGTATAAATGTATGGTTGTTTACGTTTGATACTATGCGGGATTAAATATTGAGGAAGTATTTCATGACAATTATCTAAACTGTGTAACCATGATGCAAATAACCTTACCATTCCCAACCGTCTTGCCCATGTACTATTAGAAGCATTTCCATAGTTCTTTTTCCATTGTAGAAACAGATCAGCAGTAATATATGGTTCATTGTTGTTTTCCATAAATAGAACAAATTGTTTCAAAACACGCTCAGCAGTACTTAAATTGTACCCTAAACTTCGTCTAATCTTCAAATATTTATTTAATTCTTTTGATAGAGTCATGACTTCTCTCCTTTCTGGCATGGCCATTTTTGAGCAATAGTCCGTAATCCATTAATGTCCTGACGGGCATATAACAATGTTGTGCTTCTAGAACGATGTCGTAATGTATTACTAATTTCCTCAAGACTTGCACCTTGCTGTACAAGATTAGTGGCAAGGCTGTGTCTTAGAATATTACTAACTGAATACGCAGAGGGTTTTCGAATGTTTGTACGTTCAATAGATTGTGTAAGAATCCCATTGAAAACTTGTGCGTCTTTGAAAGGATTATATGGAGAATGAGATGCTAAAAATAGATGTTCTGAATTTCCTTTTCTTTCGTTCTGGATATAATCTACAATTGCTTCACCGATATCCTGTAATAATGGAGTTTTATCATTATAACCACCTTTGCCTCTGATAAGAATTTCACCATTGTTCCAATTTATATCTTCAAGTTTTATTGATATTACTTCAGGTGATCTAAGTCCTAATCTTGCCATGAGTAAAACCATAGCATAATTACGCTTTTTACATTGAGAAGTCGGTAAGGTTTTTACAGATTCCAGTAATTCTTCCACTTGATTTTGTGTCAAATGATATGGTATCCTCCGTGCATGTTTATAAGCAACACTTGGTATTCCTATAGCAAGGTTAGTCCCGATCTTCTCATATTGAAATAAAAATCGAAAAAGATTTCTCATATTACTTGCAATAGTTTTATCACGAAATGGTTGAACACGTCCAGTTACATATAGAAGAAAGTCAGTGATATCATGCGCTGTAATTTGCGATAAATCATCTGGACTATCGCCAAATTTAAAATCTAAAAACCTATCTACAAATGTACAATACTGATAAATGGTTTTTTCTGTTAATCCACGGTGTTTACTTAGATAAGTCCTATACTCTAACTTGAGACTTACCCTTGATTGTTTTTCTAATTTTGTTTTCATTTTACTCTCAGTTTTGGTTAAAGAGTGTAAAATGAATAAAAATCAATACATTTCTATAGTTTAAAGAAGTTACGCGAAAATGCATTAATTATGCCGCATACTCATAATGAAATCACGCTAGAATCAACGTTTAGCTATCACCATGCGGCATAATCATGGACTCGGCATTATGAGAAATCTCATGCAGAATTACATTATAAAAGCTTTCAGAGTCAACAAATTGTTTTCGAAGTGGCAAATATACTTTATCCTCCAAATGATTATAAAAGGCTCTATTTTGAGGTAAATAAACAATGTTTGCA
>CAZUQY010000474.1:0-2619 GCA_964622935.1 uncultured Bacteroidales bacterium
AAATCTTATAATTGTAATCTTGCTAGAATACTAAGAAAGCGTTTACACAGAATAAATATCTACAAAGGAGTTGAAGTTGTTTTCTCAAGTGAAAAAATTGACAAATCAGCAGTAATTGAAGAAGAAAGTCAAAACAAAAAATCAAATGTAGGGACAATTAGCTATATGCCTGTAATATTTGGTTGCAATTGTGCTTATGCTGCAATTAGAAAAATTGTTGAGTTTTAACCGTCTTATTAAGCTATGAAAACTAGCTACAATTATTTTAGGCGAACAGCTTTGAATATTATCCGTATCTATAAGCTAGATTTAAGATAATCAGTAATATTATTATTGATTCTTTCTTCAAGATTTTCAGCAGAAGCCTTAACGAATGTTTCTCCTGTAATCTTTTCATAAAGTTCAATATATCTTTCAGAGATACCATTAACAATCTCATTTGTCATTTCGGGAAGCACTTCTCCCTCCTGCCCTTTAAAGTTATTTTCCATCAACCACTCGCGTACAAATTCTTTTGAAAGTTGGTGCTGATTTTCTCCTGAATCAAACCGCTCTTGATATGTATCTAAATAAAAATATCTTGATGAATCTGGTGTATGAATTTCATCAATTAAATATATCTGATCATTTTTCTTACCAAATTCATATTTTGTATCAACTAAAATCAATCCCATTTTCTTGGCAATTTCAGTTCCTCGAGCAAAAAGTTTTAAAGAATATTCTTCAAGTTTTATGTATTCTTCTTCGCTAACCAGACCATCCGCAATAATTTGTTCGCGAGAGATATTTTCGTCATGATACCCCTGATCTGCCTTTGTTGTTGGAGTTAATATAGGCTTATCGAAAGCTTGATGTTCTTTCATCCCATCAGGAATCGATACTCCACAAATTTCACGTGCTCCTTTTTTATACTCTCTCCAGCTACTACCAGTCAGGTAAGCTCTTACTATCATTTCTACAGGATATGAATCACAATTATGACCAATGGTTACCATTGGATCTGGACTTGCTATTTTCCAATTAGGAACAATATCTGCAGTAGCATCTAGAAACTTAGCTGCAATTTGATTTAGCACTTGACCTTTATAAGGTATCCCTTCCGGCAAAACAACATCAAAGGCTGAAATTCTATCTGAGACAATCATAACCAACAAATCATCATCGATATTATATACATCACGGACCTTACCAACATAAAGATTTTTTTGATTTTTAAACCTGAAATTTGTTTTTGTTAGAGCTTTCATTAATTATTCTTTATTTGATTATTCATTTCTTGTTTATCATATGCTTCGACTATTTTACTCACAACTTTGTGTCTTAGAATGTCACTTTTATCAAATTCTACAAAAGAAACATCCTCAATATTACCAAGAATATTTTTTGCTGTCAACAATCCTGAATCACTTTTTCTCGGCAAGTCTATCTGAGTAAGATCACCTGTAACGACAAATTTTGAATTCTCACCCATTCTAGTAAGAAACATCTTAAGCTGAGTGTAAGTCGCATTCTGGGCTTCGTCCAATATAACAAAAGCATCGCTCAAAGTTCTACCACGCATAAAACCAAGAGGAGCAATCTGGATAACTCTTTCGTCTATATATTTCTCCAACTTTTTATAGGGAATCATATCTTCTAAAGCATCGTAAAGAGGCTGCAAATAAGGATCAAGTTTTTCGCGTAAATCCCCTGGCAAAAATCCAAGATTTTCACCAGCTTCAACAGCAGGTCGAGATAAGATTATCTTTTTAACTCTCATCTCTTTTAGTGCGTTAACTGCAAGAGCGATTGAAGTATATGTCTTCCCAGTTCCGGCAGGGCCTATTGCAAAAAGCATATCATTTTTTTTTGACTCTTCAACTAAGACCCTTTGATTTTTTGTTCTTGCTTTAACTGGTTTACCACTAACACTGTATAAAAGAATCGTTTTATCCTTCTCAGAGTCTGTTGAACTATCTTCACTTGAAATTATTTGCTTAACATCATTAACACAGATCCTATTATACTTTTCAAAAAATGCAATTGTAGCTGCAAGTTTTTCTTCAAACAGCTTAATTTCATCAGCATCACCGATAACTTTAATAACATCGCCCCTTGGTACAACCTTTAAACGTGGATAGTGTCTCACTAGTACATCAAGATTTGCCTCACGCACTCCATAAAACTTATTTAGATCCGATATTTCTATTAATATACTTTTTTCGGTCATCTGATAAATTTATCATAGTTTTGTAACAGCAAATAAAACTAATTTTTAACTTTAAAGTGATTTTTTTTACGCTTAATTATTATTAATTCTTAACAATTAAAAAGTGGCCGGAATTATTACATTAACTACTGATTGGAACAACAGCGATTACTACACAGGAGCTGTTAAAGCAAAAGTTCTGTCAAGTCATCCGGACACAAATTTCGTCGATATTACGCATAATATTGAGGCATATTCGATTTCTCAAGCTGCGTTTATCCTTAAAAGTGTTTATAATTACTTCCCAATTGGAACAATTCACATTATTGCTGTTGATAGCGAACCTGATAAAAATGGCAGAATTTTAATAATAAAACACAATGGTCACTATTTTATTTTAAATGATAATGGAACAGCAGGAATCCTATTTA
>CAZUQY010000475.1:0-2611 GCA_964622935.1 uncultured Bacteroidales bacterium
CCCAAGATCCTGATTTCATATACAATCCAGCACTGTTCAGAAATAGTAGCCACATGAATGAGGCGGGCGCTCGTCTGTTCACTGAGAAACTAATAAGCCTTATGAATCCTGTCCCTGGACCTTAGAAGCCGGTAATGGAAGCGTTCACCCATGAGACTGTCGGCGAACACCATTGCACTTCGAGGATTTCCGCGTAGCCTCACTGGATTAATCAGAGCAGAGGGTTCTCCTCCTCTTGCGAGATAGAGATCGAGTAAGAGCCTCTGTATTCCCCTCCCTTGTCTTAAACGGGGTCCAAAGACAGGTCCAAATCTGTTTGTTTCGAGGAGCCATACGAGGAGAGTTTGTCCCAGAAACGTTCCCTTCCAGGACGAAGCTAGCCCATGTTCCAGAAGGGCATTCAGGAACAGTTACAACCCCTAGGTCCTTAAGATAATTCCGTTTTTACAAGGAAATTCCATATTATTAAAATATTGTTAAGAAACCTATTGAGAGGAGAGCTATGGCTGAACGAGTTGGAGCATTGACCGGCAAACAAACAATGAGCGTTCTTACCTATTTGCAGGGCAATGGCAAGGCACGAGACACGGCATTATGGGCAATTGGAATCGGAACAGGTCTTCGAATTTCAGACATTCTCTCTCTCCTGGAAGGATGTTGTAACTGCAGAAGGAGAGATTGCTGAGATTATTACGATCCAAGAGAACAAGACAAAGCAACAGCGTACTATCCGCTTGATCCCGCTGATTCGAAATGCACTAGAAGAATATCAAACTGAAGCAATGGATCGCGATACCATGATATTTCATCTCACGTGGCAACATGCGCGTTGATTGAATAAGGATTGGTGCGCCGCCGTCAACCTGAGAGGGGACTATGGAACCCATATGATGCGCAAAGCTTTCTGTTCTGCACCATCGTCTATAAGGGGCGACCCAGTAAACGCAACACGAGTGACTGGTCACATAAATCCTTCGCAGCTGATGCATTACATACACACCCCGCCAACGATTGAGAGAATCTGGAAGGGGTTAGAGAATACTCTGAAGGCATAGATTCAAAGTTAGAGCGAACCTGAGCAGCTACGGTTCAATCCACGCAGACGAAAGCCTCTCGGCACAGTATCATGAAGTCAAGGGTGAAACGATCTGCGCAATCAAGGGCAAGGTTTGTTTGAGAATCGGATTGGACTTAGACTCTCTGGAAGAACGAATTCTTCTCCCTGGTGATCAAGTTCATATCCCTCCGGGGATGATCCACCAGATGGAGGCGATCGAAGACTGCGTGATCGCAGAGGTATCGACGCCGCGCTTGACGGATGTTGTTCGACTCAGTGATCGTTATGGACGATGAAGTGGATTGGCAGTGTAGCATCGATCGCTTGTTGCGCTTCGTTGAGTCTGAGTAGGAGACTCGTATGGTGCTGTTTGGAATGAAGAGACAGAACATCCCGAAGAAGAGGAGGCTGTTGTGTCTTCTTCGGGAAATTCGGCGAAGATCCGGTCTTGTCATGGGCGAAATATGAAAGCTCGAGACAGAATGGAGGACTTGATGACTCTAGATGGAAAAACGATCCTAGTAACAGGTGGAACCGGTTCATTCGGCAAGAAGTTCTCAGAAGTCGTGCTTAGAGAACATGATCCGAAGGCCATTCGAGTCTTCTCGCGAGGGGAGTTACTGCAGCTACAGATGAGCCGGCACTTCGATGGTGATCCGAGATTGCGATTCTTCATTGGAGACGTACGTGACAAAGATCGGCTACGACGAGCGATGAGTGGAGTTGACATTGTGGTACATGCCGCTGCTTTGAAGCACGTTCCAGCCTGCGAATACAATCCGCTTGAGGCCATCAAGACAAATATTGATGGAGCAGCCAACGTGATCGACGCGGCCATAGACAGCGGAGTCGAGAAGGTAATTGCCCTAAGTACTGACAAGGCTGTACATCCAATTAACTTGTACGGGGCGACAAAACTTGTTGCCGAGAAGCTCTTTACGCAAGGAAATGCCTATGCAGGAGGCAGCGGAACCAGATTTAGTGTTGTACGCTATGGTAATGTGATTGGCAGCCGAGGCAGTGTGATTCCTCTGTTTCTCAAGCAGAAAGAGACAGGCAAAATTACCATTACAGATGAGCGGATGACCAGATTCTGGATTACTCTAGAGAAAGGCGTTCACTTCGTAGTGGAATGTCTCGAAAGAATGCAGGGTGGCGAGATCTTTGTACCCAAGATTCCGAGCATGAAACTGATGGATCTTGCCGATGCCATTGCTCCAGAAGCAGAAAGAGAGATCAGCGGAATTCGCCCAGGAGAGAAGCTAGATGAGATTCTGCTCGCTGAAGAGGAGGCCAGCCACACGAGGGAGTTTGAGGATCATTTTGTTGTTGAACCGGAGGATCCGTTCTGGAATAGTCGCTCTCTCAATGGCGGGAAGAAGCTTCCAGCAGGATTTCGATACACAAGTGACAATAACGCTCAATGGCTTACGAGCGAAGAGATCCAGAAGATGATATAGATATACAGTAGCAATAATACTACTCTCAAAGTAAATGGCGGTAGCAATGAGTCGCATCTTGGTTACAGGAGCTAGCGGTCTACTCGGGGCCAAT
>CAZUQY010000476.1:0-2608 GCA_964622935.1 uncultured Bacteroidales bacterium
TCATCTGATTTGATAAAAAAAAACTTTCCGAAAAAATATTCCGGAAAGTTAATTATCTTTTACTTCACTGCTGGCTTTTGTCCTTTGAAAATAGGCATCTTAACCACTTTTGCTTTTAGCATTTTATTTCTAACGCCAATAAATATCTCAGTATCCACTTTTCCATATCCTGCTTTTAAATAAGCCATTCCAATGCCTACTTTCATCATAGGCGACATTGTACCTGAAGTTACTTCGCCAATTTCGTTTCCTTCAGCATTATATATTAAATAGTGTTGACGAGGAATTCCTCTGTCAATCATTTCAAAACCTTTAAGGTTTTTTGTTGGTTTATCAGCTTTTATTTTTTCATGATATGCTCTATTATTAAAATCATTACCATCAACAAATTTAGTAATCCAACCTAAACCTGCTTCAATTGGTGATGTTGTATCATTAATATCATTTCCATACAAACAGAAACCCATTTCAAGACGAAGAGTATCTCTGGCACCTAATCCAACAGACTGCAAACCAAATTCTTTACCTACTTCAATTACTGCATTATATAATTTTTCAGCATCTTTATTAAATGCATATATTTCGCAACCACCTGCACCTGTATAACCTGTAGTAGAGAATATCACTTCATCAATTCCTGCAAATTTCATTTGTTTGCAAGTGTAATATTCCATATCAATAACATTCTCGTCTGTAAGTTTTTGCATAGCTTTTAATGCATATGGCCCTTGTACAGCTAGCTGACAAATGTTTTCAGATGCGTTATGCAATTCAACACCGATTTCAAGACCCATTGCTTCAGCATGTTTAACACACCAAGCCCAATCTTTATCAATGTTAGCTGCATTCACAACCAACAAATAGCTTTCCTCTCCAAAGCGGTAAACAAGAAGGTCGTCAACAATTCCCCCTTGATCATTAGGGAAGCAAGAATACTGGACTTTACCGTCAAATAAATCAGCCACATTATTAGATGTTACTTTTTGAATAAAAGAAAAAGCCTTAGGCCCTTTAACCCAAAATTCTCCCATATGAGAAACATCAAACAAACCAATCTTTTCGCGACAAGCAAGATGTTCATCGTTAATACCAGTAAACTCTATTGGCATATTGTAACCAGCAAATTCAGCCATTCTGGCTCCTAAATCAATGTTAAATTGTGTAAAAGCTGTATTTTTCATTTAAATAAATATTTAGTTATTCTGAAATATGTTTTTTCGTCTCAGCAAATGTAAATAAAATAAAATTGATTTAAAAATGATATTAATGGGATTAATACTTGAAAAATATCAAGTAATTTAAACAATCAACAGGATTTTATTTATACAATTAAGATATTATATTTTGCAGAAAGAAACATTATGAGAGCATTTATATTAAGATGGTTGTCATGATATAAATAGTATTTATTAATGAGAATAGTATGTTTTCTCCTACTAACTTAAAAAAAAATTAAATAATTGTTGAGTTTTGAAAAAACGTGTATATTTGCATAAACAAACAAAAAAAGAATTAGCTATGAGAAAAATACTATTTAATTTGTTACCAGTAATTCTAATATCAATTACTATCATTTCATGTAATAATCAAGAAAGAAAAGTAAACAAAGAAGGTGTTGAAAGCGATTTGATTAAAGTAGAATCACCTATTCTAGATGAATACGGAAAACTAATGCCGAATTGCAAAAACATTATTTCCATAAATATTGAAGGCATTGACATTGCTGATGCTATAGTATATCTCGATAATGATGGCGGAGATGCATACATGGAAACTGCAGGTGTTGGACTCGTTCCTTACGAGCCTGGTAAAAATGTAAGTATGATAGTTAGTTTTGAAGAAGAAGGTGGAACTAAAGACTTTGAAGTTGCGGATAAACTTCCAGAGCCTTATATACGTTTCTTCAATGCTGAAACATTTGAAATTCAAGATTATGACATAGAAAATGTTACAGCTGTTGTAATTGAAGTTGTTGCAGGTAAAACATTTACCGAACTTTTTCCAGAAGATTCTGAATATGTCTTTACTTCTTTCTTAGCAACACAAATGCGAGAAGAAGAAGAATTGAAAAACATTACTGTAGAATCAAATTATAATAGTAATCAGATTGACATCTCTACTTTACAGGAGAATGCTAAAACTGGTGATATAATCGTTGTAAACATTACAGGTCTTCAAAGAATTGATTTTGAAGGCAATATGCATGATGTTGAAATTCCTAAGAAGATGAAGGAAATTAACCTAACAGTTCAATAGACTAAGTTAGTCTGTAGAAAATAGACGCACTCTACTGCGTTCGAAGAAAACACTTGTAAATTGCGAGTGTTTTTTTTGATCACTTCTTTTTTTTGATGACAATTACATCATTTTTTTGATTATATTAAAATCTTTTTGTATTTTTGAAAACAAAAAACATGAATCTTAGCAGTAACTTAAAAATTCTACGCAAAAAAAAAAGACGCACACAAGAAGATGTCGCTAATGCAATAAATGTCCCAAGGCCTACTTATAGCGGATACGAAAATGGGGTAAGCTATCCCGGACTTGAGACCTTAGTAAGAATAAGCAATTATTATTTGGTAAGTATAGTCGTATTATTAAAAACAGA
>CAZUQY010000477.1:0-2605 GCA_964622935.1 uncultured Bacteroidales bacterium
AGTGCAAATATTAAGCTCGCTATTTGAATAACCATCAATTACACCGCTAAAAGTATGTTGACCAAATATCGCAAATGATATAAAAAATAAGCTAAGTATTAAGATTGTCTTTTTCATTAAAAAAAAATAAAAAAGGCTGTTTAAGGAATATCCTGTACACAGCCTTATAGATAATATTTATATAATTTACTTTTTACAAGTGTCGCACCAAAGTTTCTTTACATTCGTATTAACAAATGTTTGCACCGACAATTTATCTCCCTTAAATAGATCGCAAAAGAAATCCGGGTCCTGCTGTTTAATCTTCTCCATTGCAAAATAGAAATTCTTGGAATGAACTTTATATTCAACCTTTGAACATGCAGTTGCATAAGAAGTTAATAAAACAAATGGTACCATGTCATCATATATCCATGGATCAAGCAAACGTACAGCATATTCATAATCTCCATGATTTATAAATACAGAAGATAATTTAAGTGAATTCTCCCATGTAAGTTCTTCAAATTTTATAATCTCTTTTATTTTGCTAACACTTTTGGTTACAAAAGGATGATTATATCCCAAAGAATCTTTATAAATATCCATAATTTGATATTGAAGTTCTATATTTAACAAATCAACGAAATCCACATTTATTGGAGTATTGTATATTTTATCTATTCTCTCCTGTATATTTTTAGTTACTTCCTCATCGTCGAGATTCTGCAGTGTAACTTCACAAAGAACATCATTATAGTCAACATAAATATTGGTCATATCAAGACTATTAAGGTCGTTAATTTTTTCCATATAATCTTCATCAAGCTCATCCTCGAAAATGAACTGAGTTAACCATATCTTATTCATATTTAAACCAACATATTCTTTGCCCTGAGGTATCCTCATATCAGAAACAGATGACTCATCATATCTTCCTTCGACAACTCTCTTAAGAATGTATTTCTGAATTGCTAGAGCTTTATCAAGCTGCTTAGCTTCAACTGCTTTATTAAACTGATCAATAACGTAATGTTGCTCTTTTCCACCATTAATATCATAAGTAACCCAAATTACAACATCTGCATACCTATGATTTTCCAATATGAACTCCATTTCCTTTGAATGACTGTTTACATAAACAATTGCTTGATCAAGATCCATTTCACAAACCTCATCATAAATTGTTCCTTTTGCATCAGCTTTAAGGTCTTCAAAGTTTGGAGCAGTTACAATTGAATCAACTATACTTGCATGCTGATTCGTTTCAAATGCCTTAACAATACTCTGAGCTCTTTTACGCTGCAATACATCATTGTCACGTTGAGTTCCTTCAAGTGAGGAGTAAGCTGAAATAAATATCTGATTAATGACAAAATCAGGTTCATTCAAAGCATTAAGAACCGGCACCATGTCTTCTGGTTTATATTCGTATTTTGATTGTTCAAACGGAATATGAAACCTAAGTTCTGTACTTGTAGCTGTTGGCGCATACTCAGTAATTCCTGCTGGCAAAACTGTATCTGGAAGCAACCCTATTTCAGGGACAAAATCATAAAACTTATCATCTACATATGACTTTGAGACATTGTAGCAAACAGATTTATTCTTAATAATCATAAGATTAAGCTCAACATCTTCAGGTTTAAATTCAAGAGGAAGTTCACCAAGTATTACCTCAAGTTTTGAAACTTTATTTCGTCTTCCTTCCCCAATAGCAATATTCTTCTTGTAAAGTTTTTTTGAGTAAACTCTTTTCGTCATAAAACCAATATTCACATTTGAATAATCAGCAATATTTTGTCCTCGACAATTAGTAAATTGCTCTTTTTGAATTATATCAACGGCTAAAGCATCTTTTTTTCCTTTCATGAACCTTCTAAAGGTTTTTAAATCTTTATATTTAAAAACAATTTCTCCATTATCATTAATCGAAAGCCCTTGCTGTAAATCCATATAATTTGGCATCTTACGATAAACTTTTTTACAAGCTCTATCGTTATATGGTTTTAATCCGTACTTCTTTGTGGTTATCGGAACTGAAAGTTCTCCAGAAACATCACCGGAAGGTGTAATTGTTGAAAAATTACCAACATACATTGAAATAAACACTTTTTTTCCATTTTCTTCTACTTGTCCTGCAATTCCCGCAAAGAAATATTTTTGTGAAAAAAGTATATTAGCATATTTACTGTCAACCCATTTCTGGACTACCTCCGCAGCAAGTGCATCATAATTAATATACTCATTTGAAACTTTAATTGTATTACGCGAAATAACCTCATCACCAATACCTGTCCCTCCAGCTGAAACGAGTCTATCTCTAACTGTACTGTAACGTCCTTTCCCTTCAAGACTTGCCTTTTGATTCTCAGCCATAATCAAAGCATGCTCTCTTGCTGGGGCCATCAAAAATTCACTCATCTCATAACCTTCAAGACCAATTGAGTCCATATAGGTATTTACTTTATACAATAATACATCTTGAAACAACTTATTGTTAAAAGCTGCCGGATCAATTGGATCATCACTGTAAATATCTCCATCCATAAATCTTTTTTGTGCTTGCAGACTCATTGTCATTACTAGCATCAAGAGAGTTGAAAAAATAAAAAGCCTTTTCATC
>CAZUQY010000478.1:0-2597 GCA_964622935.1 uncultured Bacteroidales bacterium
ATGCACCAGCAGATCCAACCGAAGTACAGGTCGATTTTAGTGAGGTTTGTGTTGATGATGCTGGTGATATTATATTAACTTTAGTTGGTGGGATAGGTCCAATAGTGGAATGGTATTCTGGATCATGCGGAGTTACTCCGGTAGGTACAGGCAATCCATTGGTAATTGAATCCCCAATAGTAAATACAACATATTATGGTCGTTATGAAAGCTCATGTGGAATTTCTGCATGTGAATCTGTTGATGTAACAGTAAATCTATTGCCAACAGCTCCTATATCAGCATTAGTTGATAGAACAGATTTCTGTTCAGATGATGCAGGAGTAATTGAATTATCCGTTACAGGAGGTTCAGGAGATGATGTCTATTGGTACACTGGTTCTTGTGGAGATACTCCAGTAGGAAATGGTAATCCATTAAGTATTGACTCACCTGAGGCAACTACAATTTATTATGGTCGTTGGGAAAGTTCATGCGGTGTATCTGTTTGTCAGGATGTTACAGTAACAGTTATCCCTTCAGCAGATGCAACTATAAATCCTACAGGACCATTTTGTTTAACATCTTCGCCAACAGTAGTGACTGCTGCGCAGATTGGCGGTACATGGAGTGGCGATGGAATAGATCCAATAACAGGATTATTTACTCCATCAACAGCGGGATTAGGTGATCATACAATTACATATACAATTACTGGAACATGTGGAGATATTGATGAAACAATCATTACAGTTCTTGATGCATTCGATGCTACAATTGATGATGTAGATCCTCTGTGTGAAGGAGACTCGCCAATTACATTAACTGCTGCAACAGAAGGCGGAGAATGGAGTGGAGATGGAATAACTGATACAGATGCAGGAACATTTGACCCAACAGCTGCAGGTGTAGGAAGTCATACAATTATATACCAAAACACAGGAGCTTGTGGTGGATCTGACGATATTATTATAGTTGTAAGTCCATCAGCAGATGCTACTATAACAGAAGTTGGCCCATTCTGTGAAGATGTAGAGCCAATTGTTGTTACTGCTGCAGAAACGGGAGGAATTTGGAGTGGAACTGCAATTGATCCGACAACAGGATTATTTGACCCTGAAGTTGCTGGAGTGGGTGATCATGTGATTACATACACTATTGCTGGAACATGTGGAGATGTAGATCAGACAACAATTAGTGTAATTGAATATTTTGATGCAACAATTACTTCTGGTTTAGATTTCTGTTACAGAGACAGCTTGGGTATACTCTTAGCAAATACTGAAGGTGGAACATGGGAAGGAGCAGATATTGTGATTTATGAAGGTGTTCCATATCTAGTATTTACAAATATAGGTGCGGGTGATTATGAAATTATTTATCATTACGACGGATTATGCGGCGATGCAGATACTGTAACTGTTACAATCCATCCGGATGTAGATGCAATGATATATCCTGTTGATACATTAACTGACGAAGACGATCCAGTGCAATTACTAACTATTCAAGAAGGAGGCGTTTGGGATGGCATTTATGTTGATTATTTTGGAGTCTTTGATCCCTTAGCAGCAGGAGCTGCATCACATCAGGTTATCTATACAATCGATGGAATTTGTGGCGATGCAGATACAATTAAAATTATCGTAATTCCAGCACCATTAGAAGATTTATTGATTCCAACTGTTATCACACCAGATAATGATGGTTATAATGACCGTTGGAGAATCGAAGGAATCGAAGCATACGATCAGGTTAGTATTAAAATATTTACACGTTGGGGAGATGAAGTGTTTACCTTTGAAGGCACCGGGGCACAGTATGCAGATCCATTAAATCAATGGGATGGTAGACGAAATGATAAAGATCTTCCAACAGGTTCCTATGTATATATATTGATATTGAATAATGGAGATGCTTACAAGGGAACATTAAGTTTAATCAGATAAAAAATACGAGGTATTAAATAAATTATAATTAGAAAAGATAAAGAGATGAAGAAGAACATTTTATTATTAATAGCAATTCTTGTAGTTGGAACAATCAGTGCTCAACAAATACCTTTGTATAGTCAGTATATGTTTAATAAAATGCTGATAAATCCTGCTGTTACAGGTAGCGAATCAGATATTCCGATACAGCTTGCTGTTCGTCAGCAATGGGTTGGTTTTAAGGATGCTCCATCCACTCAGGTGTTAAGCGGACATTATTGTTTCGAGAATTATAATATGGGAGTAGGAGCTGTTTTATTTGTTGACCGATTTGGTCATGAGCGTAGAATAGGATTCCAAGGCAATTATTCGTATATCCTAGAGATATTTGAAGATGCAAAATTAGCTTTAGGACTTGGAATTCAAGTTTTTCAGTATCAACTGAATTATGATCAATTAGTAGCACTAGATGACGCAGACCCAAATATTATTGGTAATGTGCAATCAAAGATAGTTCCTGAATCAGATTTTGGAGCATATTTGTATCACGATAAATATTTTGCTGGAATTTCAGCTAATCAGATGATTGGAATGCCAATAAAAATAGGAGGAGAGGAGATTCAAATGTCACGTCTAGTGTTAAGTTAATCGTTAATTGACGGATAAAGTCTCTTTAATTTTATTCTT
>CAZUQY010000479.1:0-2596 GCA_964622935.1 uncultured Bacteroidales bacterium
TTTTACAAATTTAATAATTGTTTAATTATGGACAGACTTCAGAATACAGTCTCAGTAAAAATTTGATTTTCTATCAAACTAGCCCTATGCTCTATGCCCCATTCTTATATTCTCAAATTAATTATGGAATTAGGCAAACTATTACATCAACAGCCAGCTATCGAACAATTAAAAAAACAGATTAATCGTTTTAATTAAAACAAACTATTATGGCAAACATAAAAAAACACATTCATGGTGTCTTAGGAAGTTTTATTTTTCTAGGTTTTGGTATAGGTTTATTATTACTCTTAGGATTTACAACTCCACTTCCATTACCAGAAGAACAAGGCATTTTACTTGATTTTACTGCACAAAACAACGGTAGTTCCGAATCACTCCAAGAAAACACAGAAAATAACAATAATTCTTCAAAAGACTTGCCATCCGAAAAAGTACTAAGCGAAAACAATGCTGACAACACATATATTCCCGGTGAAAGCATAACAGAATCTGATGTTAATCCAAACGAACACAGACTTAACAATCTAATGGAAAATGCTTTCAATTCTAACAACTCGTCAAATTCAGATGATGCAACCAACAATAATAATCCTGGAATAAATAGCAACAATAACGGCCCTGACTCAGGATTTGGTAAACTCAACGGCAATCGTCAACTAATCAAAGTTGATCCAGAATCAAGAGATAACATGTACGGAACCGTTGTCCTAAAAATAACAGTTAATGAAAATGGCAAAGTCACAGACATCAACCTAGTCAGCACAAACTGTGACCAATGTGTAAAAGCTGCCACGGATGCTATAAAAAAATGGCAATATGAACCTTTAGCGGGAAGTGGCTACCAAATTGGAATTGTAACAATTGAATTTAAACAGAGATAATTTACAATTCTAACACTAAAATAGTGTAATCATTTTCAAATCAGGAAAATAGTTCTAAAAAATATTGATAACATAAAAACCGATACTCAGCAGCCTTTATAAGCTTTACTAAATATCGGTTTTATAAAATCTTTCCAGTCTACGTTCTAATACTCGTCTTCATTAAAGAAAAAATCATCTTTACTCGGATAATCAGGCCAAATGTCTTCTATGCTTTCATAGGCTTCACCTTCGTCCTCAATTTCCTGTAAATTTTCAATAACTTCTAGAGGAGCACCGGAGCGAATAGCAAAATCAATCAATTCATCTTTTGTTGCCGGCCAGGGTGCATCTTCAAGTTTTGATGCTAATTCCAATGTCCAATACATATTATTTTCAATTTGAGGTTAAACAATTTTGAAATGGACTGCGAAATAAATAAAAATTTCCGAATTACAAGTTATTATTCCATATAATTTCATTAACATTTTTATCTTTCGCGTATTTTCTACCCATTACAAACAATAAATCACTCAATCTGTTGATAAAAATTATCACTTCATCAAACAATTCTGATGATTTATCTATTGCAACTATTCGTCTTTCTGCACGTCGACAAACTGTTCGTGAAATATTACACCAACTAATCAACTCACTACCTGCAGGAATGATAAAATTTTCCAGTTTTGTTAAATTGTTGCAATACATATCAATCGATTGTTCAAGATATTCAATATCTTTTTTTCTTATCTTCCTTAATTCAGGTAATGGAAACTCTGCACCTTCATCAACAGCTGAAAGTTGCGACCCTATATCAAAGAGACGATTCTGAATAAACGCAATAAGGTTAATATCATAATCATCTATTTCAAAATTTCTGATCATTCCTATAAAAGAGTTAAGCTCATCTACTGTGCCATAAGCTTCAAGTCTGTTGTCATCCTTGGTAACTTTTTGTCCACCAAGTAATGATGTAAATCCTTTATCTCCAGTTTTAGTATATACTTTCATTAAACTAATTTTTCACATTAACTCTTTGACTCAATCTTTGTTTCAATAATATTACCCATTGCAGGCTTATCATTAATAACATCCGATTCAATTTTTCCATCACGCAGTCTGATTACACGGCGAGCATGCATTGCTATATCCTCTTCGTGAGTAACAACAATAATTGTATTTCCCTTTTTATGAATTTCTTCAAATAATGTCATTATTTCAATAGAAGTCTTAGTATCAAGATTACCAGTTGGTTCGTCTGCTAAAATTATCGAAGGATTATTAACCAATGCTCTAGCTAATGCAACTCTTTGCCTCTGTCCTCCAGAAAGTTCATTAGGTTTATGCTCTGCCCTGTCAGACAACCCCACATCTTCAATAACCTTTTCGGCCCTTTCTATTCGACTTCTTCGTGGCATGCCAGCATAAACAAGTGGTAACATAACATTTTCAAAAGCACTATATCTTGGCAAAAGATTAAATGTCTGAAAAACAAACCCAATTTCTTTATTACGAATTGTTGCAAGTTCATTATCTGTCATAAAGCTCACATCAGTACCATTTAGTACATATAGCCCATCTGTAAGCGTATCAAGACATCCAATAATATTCATCAATGTTGACTTTCCACTACCCGAAGGCCCCATGATGGCGACATATTCATTTTTATTAATGCTTATACTGACGTCTCTAAGAGCTTCGACTGTTATTGGGCCAACATAATAATTTTTAAT
>CAZUQY010000480.1:0-2593 GCA_964622935.1 uncultured Bacteroidales bacterium
TTTGCTATATTTTCTGATTATATTCGAGTGTGCAGGTTTTAAATTTTAAAAAGAAAATATTAATTTTAGGTTACTGCTTTCTTTTATTTCCTAGCTAAAAAATGGATTGTATTTTTTTTCATCACCAATTGTTGTATCTGGTCCATGACCAGGTAAAACTATAGTGTTGTCAGGTAGAATGAAAAGTCTCTTTAGAATACTGTTCATTAATTGATCATAATCTCCCAAAGGCAAATCTGTTCTACCAATACTTTCGAGGAAGAGAGCATCTCCGGCTATTACAAAGTTGTCTTCAGCACAATACAGAGCTATACTACCTGGAGTATGTCCTGGAATTGAAATCACTTCGAGCTTAGAATCTCCAAACTTTAATATTTCATGATCTTTAACATACTTATCAGTTTTAGGTGGTTGTTCAATTGCATAACCAAAACTTTTGGCAAGTTGCAACGAGTTCTCTATAAAGAAATCATCATCTTTGTGAGATAAAACTGGTATTCTAAAATGAGATTCCAAATAATAATTTCCACAAATATGATCAAGATGACCATGTGTACTAATTATATATTTTGGAATTAGGTGATTTTCATTGATAAAATCGTCAATTTGTTTTAACTCGGAGTGAGAATTGGCTGCGCCATCAATAATAACAGCTTCATAAGAACCGTCATATAAAATATAGCAGTTAGTTTGAAAATCGTTAAAAACAAAAGTCTTAATCTTTGTCATAATTTACAATTTAATTTTTTTTATGTTTCCACCTTCGGTGAGACCATAACCAATACTCAGGTTGGCTAAGGATATCTTTTTCTAATCGATTAAAATATACGTTAGTAATTTCATTTGGTTCACAAATATCAGGATTTTTTATTAATTCTTCAAATTCGAGAGTATAAAATCCGCGTTTAGGTTTAGATATTTTTAAATATAAAACTGGCATGTTTGTCTTTTTTGCATAAGCTTCAGGTCCATGAAGACAGGCTGTATCAATTCCCAAAAAGTTTACCCAGATAGCACGTTCAAGGTTTGATGGACTTTGATCTGCTGCCATAATTACTGCAATAGGAGATGGTGGAAGGGGATTGAAAATGGATTTTGTTTCTTGGACAGCAACCATGTTCATTGCAAAGCGTGTTCGCCTTTTTAAACCATATTTTTCACTGTATTTGTTCGTTAATGGCAGATATAGAGCTACTGCCTGATGCAGAATTGCATTATTTGTAGCAAGTATTCCGTATTCCCAATTGCCGTAATGGCTGGTTAGACATAAAACAGATTTGTTGTCATTAAAATATTTATTTGCAATTTCAGTATTCTTAACAATATATCTCTTTTTAAGAGACTTTTCACTGATACTCATGCCTTTAATCGATTCGAGTGTGATATCAGAGAGGTGTGTATAAAATTTTCTACACAAAGTATTTATCTCTTTATCAGATTTGTTGGGGAAGGCCTTCTTTAAATTTGAAATAACAACATTTTTTCGGTAACCAAAAACATGAAAGAGAATAAAAAACATGAAATCAGACAAAATGTACAGCTTCCAATAAGGAATTAGGGCAAATAATGCCACTAAAATTCTGAAGCTTATAAATTCTGCTAATTTCATTTGTATTTTAATATCCGAAAGCATACAAAATTAAGAGAATTTTTCTGATTTCAAATTTTTAACATATGATTGGTTAAAAAAATAAAATACTGTAATACTTAGGCATGTTTTTTAGCTATAGTTTTGTGATATAAAATTTAAATATGTCAAAATATTCACTAATTTTTATTGCCTGTATTTTTCTTCTGATCTCATGTTCTAAGAGAACATATATTAGTGAGGAAGTTATTTATTCGGTTGATGGGAACAATGGAACTGTAATCGATCAGGGAACAAATTCTGAAAACTTAAACTCTTCTTTTATTGATGAAAAGGAGTTAATAAATAATGTAATTGATTATGCTCATACACTTGAGGGAACGCCTTATAAATGGGGAGGAACGACTCCGGCAGGATTTGATTGTAGCGGTTTCGTGCAGCATGTATTTGCACACTTTGGAGTTAAAATACCACGAATGCCAGCAGATATGGCAGCAATGAGCGAAAAAGTCGATGTTAAAAACTTACGTTCCGGTGATTTAGTTTATTTTAAAGGTAGTAATGTGAGTTCTTCTGAGATAGGTCATGTTGCATTAGTAATAAGTGCAAATGGGGGTGATTTTAAAATGATTCATGCTACAAGCAAAGGGGTCTTGGTTAATTCATTTAGTGATTATGATTATTGGAAAATTAGATATTTGTTTGCGACGAGATTTGATGAAAACATATTTATTAAATCTAATTAACTCTGATTTCTGTATGTTTGATTGAAATCCAATGTTAAATAAATAGTCTTTAGAAATCTTAATTATCTTTGTCACAAATAATAACGAAGCTTAAGATTTGAAAAGAATATTTGTAATATCGCCATTCCTGATTTTATTATTTGTAGTTGAGACAGCCTTCTCACAACAAGATACAATTCTAGTTATAGAGTTAATGGATACCATTGTGCAAACTGATACAGTAGCAATCCATCAGTCAATGGATTCAACAGCATTGAAA
>CAZUQY010000481.1:0-2588 GCA_964622935.1 uncultured Bacteroidales bacterium
GAATTTATAAACGAGTCACGATACGGTTTTCAAAAATTCGAATCAAACATTTCATTACATTTTGTCCAATAATCATACCTACGGGTATGCTTAATTCACAAAATGTCTGATTTCTGTGGGGTTGGCTATGAGTACGAAAATGCCTGAAATAAATCGACCTATACTATGTTTTCTAAACCTATTCTCAATGAAAATCATACTGTTCTTTTCGTAGAAAAGATAGATGAGGAAAATATCAAAGTCGTGCAAGCACTAGATCCTACAATAGCTAATGCAGGCACAGAATATTTCTTCACTGAAAAAATAAATTAAGAATAAATTTTCGTATTTTTACAAAAAACACACCACATGCAAAGCATTTCATTAACTTATTAAAACATATGAATTATGAAAAAAATTATTGTATTTCTTATTGTGTCCTTCACTTTGGCCCTACTTATCAAGACTTTTGGGCAAGATTTGCAACCTGAATCCACTATTAAAATTAACAATAAAGCTTTGTATAATATGCATAACCAACATAAAAACTTATCCCCTATTGATAAGCAAATGACTTCTAACGATACCCAGAAAATAATTAGTATAGTTATAAATACACAAAAATTGTTTAAGACTGGCGAAAAGTCGTTAGTCTGGAAACCTGATACACTAATAACATACAATACAACAGATATAGAGGGAAAACATATTTTCAGTTACGATGGTAACGGAAATCTGTTAACAGTGTTAGAAGAGAAATTGCAAAGTGGTGCATGGGATAATTTTCGTAGAAAGACCTACACATACAATGAAAACGAAAATGTTTTGATTTTGTTATTTGAGGTATGGGAAAGTGGTGCATGGGTGAATAGCGACCGAAATACCTACACTTACGATAGCTATGGTAATATAACTACAGAGTTATGTGACAATTGGCAAAGCAATGCATGGGTAAATGTACTTAGAACTACCACCACATACGATATTGACGAAAGTTCGTTTACTGCGTTACTTGAGTTATGGCAAAGCGGATCCTGGGAGTATTCTTCAAAAGCGACCTATACATACGATGGCAATGGTAATCTCTTGCCTTTGTTATATGAGTTCTGGCAAAGTAGTGCATGGGTGAGTTTTTATAGATATACCTACACTTTTGATGATAACGAAAACATATTAACCGAGCTACTTGAACAATTGGAAAGCAGTACATGGATTGATTATCATAGATGTACTTTCACATACGATGGATATGGGAGTAGATTATTTAAACTAACAGAGCTCTGGCAAAGTGACTCTTGGGTGATTTTATATAAAGATTCCTACACATATGACAATAATAGGAATTCTATAACTGGGAAATGTGAAGCATGGCAAAGCGATTCATGGCAGCCTAATACTTCAAATTTAAATCTATTTTCTAATCAAAATATTTTATTAGAGATGTCCAGTTTATATAGATATGAAGCAAGTTTCATATCTTTCACAAACGAGATTGCCAGCATTGAAGGTGATAATAGTATTGTAATTTATCCTAACCCTGCCACAGATCAGATTCTTTTAAGCGTATCAGATTACACAAATACCACTGTCGAAATATTCAATATTAAAGGGCAATTATTTATAAGTCTTCCTTTGCAATCTGTCAAAACAGAAATTAAAATTGATAATCTTCCAAAAGGTCTGTACCTTTTAAAAATAAAAAACCAGACAAGAAATGAAGTGAAAAAATTTATGAAAGAATAAAACTAATATCATTATCATATTAATATATAACTGCAGCTTCAGGCAATATTTCTGTCAAAGGAATAAGTTCATGCGGCGATGGTGATGTCTCAACTTTATTTATATCGGTTAACGACAAATCTGCAACATCTGTGATTACATTGGACGGAATTATCTTACATTCTAATGCGACATTTGGAAACCAATGGTTTGACCAAAATGGAGAGATTAATGGTGCTACAAATCAAGATTTTACGGCAACAATTAATGGGAATTATTGTGTTATTGTTACGATTTTAGGTTGTAGTTCAGTACCATCAAATATTATCAATGTTGTTCTAACGGGTACTGAAATTGTTGACGAAAACAGAATCATTAAAGTTTATCCAAACCCTGTTTCAAACGAACTAATTATTGAAATTGAAGGTAACAATGAAAAACTAAACTTTGAAATTCTAAATGCTATAGGGCACGTTATTTTCAATGGAAATATCGTTAAAAAAACTACTGTACAGACAAGTAATTTTGCACCCAGAGTTTATTTAATTAAACTTGAGAATGACAAAACTTTTGAATTCACAAAGATAATCAAAGAATAGCCAACACACAAACAGGCTGGCACATTGTCGGGTCGCTCAAAGCCAATACTAAAACCAAAACCCACCAAAGAGCCAGCCTGTTTTCAACGCTTTTTTGCCTACACTAAAAAAACTAAATCTTTTAGAGATTAAAAAACATATCTCAAATCATTGAATGCAAGATAATAACGCCCAGTTGGTAACAACACCTATATGTAATGTGGAAATTCGCCTGTAAACGTTCGGGCAGAACACTTCCGAACACCGCCAAATTTTTACATTTGGCTTTTGCGATAAAATTTAAAAACA
>CAZUQY010000482.1:0-2586 GCA_964622935.1 uncultured Bacteroidales bacterium
TACAAATCTTCTGTAGCAGTATTATCTCAAGCAAATGAGGACCATCACAATCTGAATCTATTTGCCAATAAAACCAAAACTGCGATAAACAGTGTTAAACTGTACAAAGAAAAATTGAAACAATTGCGTCAAGAACATCATAAGAATACTGTCAGCATTGCTCAAAGTTTTATTACAGGCCTATCCCAAAAGTACTGTGTCGATTTTATTTTCACAGACGAAAGCATAGAATCTTTAAAAAACTTTAGCTCTAATTTACCTAGACTACAAAATATTGTTGAAAATGCAGCCATCTATGCATATAATCTAAATTCGTTCAATAAAAGTAAAACTATAATTATTGAAGAAGAATACCTCGAATATGGTGATTCAGATATATTAGAAAAACCAACACACAAAACTGTAAATACAAACAGTATTAGACCTGACAGAAAAGAACGCGCAGAGAAAATGCTTGAACGAATCGAACTTGCTGTAAAAAGAGTATTGGCAAATAAAGAAAGAATTACCGGAGTAACTGTAGGAAAAGCATTTGAAAGGCCTATATCTGCGGCTGCAATCACAGATTATCTAAAAAAGCATTTTAATGAAATCAACGAGATACTAGAATCTAACCCAAGTAAATATCCCGAATCTCGAAGATACTTTAGACCTCTACAGAATATTATAATAATTCCTCAAAAGAAAATTAGTAAAAGCGCATAAAAACTTTTAAAAAAGTCGAATAACAAACAACACCATTCTAATAATTGAAATAACCAATGCTAAAACGCATAACAAGGTACCTATTGTTTGACTTGATTTTTCTGACGATAAAAACTCTCTATTAAGTGCACGTACCTTTCTTTTATTTTTTGGTACTTGTGCGAAACCTATAATAGCCAAAACAAAGCCAACAAATGGCAAAATAAATGAAAAGACAATTCCGATAATCCCAAGAGCTAACACATTTGTAGTATTTACCTTTGGCTGAGAGTTTACTCTGGGATTTACCCGAGGTCTATCTGGTTGATTATTTTGAACAGACTGGCCTTTTGATGGTTGATTATAAGACGAATTATTTCCTGTTTTATTTTCATTATGGAATCCTTTCTCAGGTGCAAAATTCTTCACATTATTCTGACTAGTAGGTCTATGATGCTCCTGTTTCTGTTGTGCTTGTTGCTGTTGAGCTGCCTTTTGTGCTTTCTCGAGTTCTATTTCCTTTAATAAATCGTAATAATTAAGACTTTTGTTTATTCCTTCTGTTGGTTGTTTCTGGGATTCCTGTTGAGGCTCTATTTTAGGAGTTTTAATTTCAATTACTTTCTCTACCTTTTCTTTCAATTTTCCAGTGGGAGGGTTAACATAATTTTCTGTTTTTACCTCATAAACAGGATTTGAAGCAGGAGATTTAAATTTCATCTCTACATTCTTACTAGGAGTAGCATTTGCATACAAACTTCTTAAAAATTCTGCCTTAAATTCCTTAAACCCTGTATAACGAAGATTAGGATTTTGATTCACTCCTTTCGAAATTACATCCCGAAGATATCCCGGCACCATTTCAAAAGATTCTGCATCGGAATTAAACTCTACATTCTGCATACCAAAAAGATACTTAAATAATGTAGCACATGTATAGATTACAGATTTTTCGCCAGGATCATGTTCTTTCTTACGCACTTCGGGAGCCGTAAATAGCAAAATCGCATCTAATTTATTTAGTATTTCGGGATTATTTGTTTTAAGTAAAATATTTGCAATACCAGTATTTGCAATTTTTACAATTCCTGAATCATCTACCAATAAATTTTCGAGTCGCAAATCAATAATATAAATACTACGGGAAACAAGATATTCAACTGCATCCAGAATATTCTCACAAAGGCTTACATATTCATCCACTCCTACTTTAACCAAATACGATTTTAAATCTTTATAAACTCCATATTCTGACAGAATAGCGAGCAAACCGTTTTCCTCAATCATATCAATGTTTTTAATGATATGATTGTGCTCAATAAAACTTAATCGAAAAGCACTTTGATTAAACGCAGAACGAATATCATGATCTTTGGCAAATTCATCTGCAATAACGGTAATTCTTAATTTCTGACCTTTAAGTATTGAATGTTCCGCATTATAAACAGTAAAGAAGTCACAATTATACGCAGGTTGATTCAACAAATAACCTCTGATTCCTGTTTCCATGTTAATATATCTGATTAGGTTCAGACAAATATAAATAAAATTCAATACTTTTGTGCTATGCTATCATGGAAAAACATTAAAATAGTTCTTTCTTTTCCATTTATATTATTGGTAAAAATCTACCAATTGATTATAAGTCCGTGGTTACCACAATCATGCAGACATCAGCCTAGTTGCTCGAACTACTCTATCGAAGCTTTAAAAAAACACGGTCCTATAAAGGGACTTATTCTGTCGACATGGCGAATTCTAAGATGTAATCCTTGGGGCACTCATGGACATGATCCTGTTCCAGATGTGTGGCCGAAAAAGAAAAAAAGGCAAAAGAATTAAAACAATAGGGTTAAATTTATTTTGATGTGCTAAGCTACAAAATAAGGTTCAATCTAAAAT
>CAZUQY010000483.1:0-2580 GCA_964622935.1 uncultured Bacteroidales bacterium
ATTATGCTTTCTGAGTTACTTTATGATTGTTCTTCCATTTATCATTTTTTATTGGCAGATAAGAAACCCTGCGGATGTATACGTTCCTGAATCAAGTGGCTGGAATGATATTATTTCGAATGCTTATTTAAAATTCAAGGATTTTTTTAGGGTAATGCCAAATAATCCGATTTACAATTCCAAATTTACAGATTCCGATTTGATTTTTTCCTTTTTTGAAATAAGGAAATCTGCTTTTACAGGTACACTTCTAATGGGCACAGGTATATTCTTTATGATTAAAAATTTTAAAAAGTTTTTACCTTGGGTAATTGTATTTCTTGTTGGCTTAATACTGTCAACATATCCTTATAAATTTTTAAGTACAAAGATTGAGATACTTCAAATAGTAAGATTACCGTATCGTGCGTATATTATATCAGTTTTATCATTGTCGGTAATTGCAATATTAGGTGTTACTGAGTCATTAAAAGGCATTTCAAACAAAAAGCAAATATTCGTATTAAGTATTTTCTTATTATTCCATTTTGCTGAAAATATACCCTATCCGTTTCCGCTCTCTGACTATACTAAACTTAAAACTGAAGTAAAACAAAAATATAATATTGAACTTGGCGATGGCTTTAAATCAGAAAATCTTATTCCAGATCAAGCATTGATAAATAGTATTAAATCCAATACTGATAAAAATAGTGTGATCTTATGCCTTCCTTCGAATAGGATTTTTGGTGGTGATGTAGGAATGTTGACATACAACAGAGAGTTAATTTATATGAATCATCAGACGTATTTTAAAACAAATATGTTCAATGGAGTGCATGGCTATTTTCCGTTATCAAGAATTGAAATTCAAGAGTATATTAACCAATTGCCGGATGAGCGAGCTTTGCTCAGCTTATCCGATTCAGGTATGACTCATATTATTTTTTATAAAAATTTAGTGCTCGATTCAGAAGACAATATCATTGGGAGTTTAAAAAAAACAGAATTACTAAATATTGTTGAAGAAACAAAAGAATACCTTATTTTTGAACTAAAGGATTAAACCTAATAATTTTTAAATTTAAAACTGTCAGTGATTCTTAGAAAACATATTAAAGCATTGCGAATGTCTGAGACATTCTTAATGACCGGTTTTATTCTCATTGGAGCTGTTTTTGCACTATCTCAAAATTTAGCAATACTTTGGGGGAAACTATTTCTTGTTTCGATTGTTTCTTATTTACTTATGCTATCTGTATACACAGCAAATTCACTTTTAGGATATAAAGACGACAAAAAAAATGACAGATTAAAAGCTCTAAACTTTGTAAAAAAACCGTTTTATATTATTACAACGATAATATTTTATGGAGTATCTTTTTCTATTTGCTTATGGTTAAATCCTGAATCACTGATTCTTCATTTTGCAATTTTCACATTGTGGTTTCTGTATGGCATGCCAGGTTTTGGTAAACATCTACCTATCGTTGGTACAATAATCCACTTTTTGGTTGTTATTGTTCAGTTTAACTTTGCATATTTATTTATAGCCCCTATTTCTGAATCATCTATTGCCATCTCTGTGTTTTTTGCATTTTTAATCTCAGCCGGACATATACACCATGAAATTATTGATTATGAGGCTGATAAATTAAATCAAATCAAAACTAGTACTGTAAAATGGGGAATTAAGCACACAAAATATTTCTCATTTTCAATATTTATAATAGCCCACCTATACTGGATAGCTTTATACCTCTTCGAGATAACTAATCTATTTCAGCTAATTTCGTTCTGTATAGGTTTTGTTTTTCATTTTGGTTTATTTATCTATTTTAGAAATAAAATGGAAAATGATTATTCTGTACGACTTAGATACAGATTAATTTATCGTATTGTTTATTTTCTTTGTGGGTTGGCAGTATCAATGCAAATAATTTTTCATTTACTATACATATATGTTGGTTGAATTCAAAAATCCGATACGTTTGTGGAGCAAAGGCAATAGTCTTAATATTAGTCGTTTATTTAATGTTTCATTGCTTGAGTTAAAGAGAATTATATTCCGCAGACCATATATTGCAGAAATCGATGTTACTAATAAGTGCAATCTAAAATGTACACATTGTTTTTATTATAAAAATCCCGATTTAATTCCTGACAAAGAATTAAACTTAGATGAATGGAAAAATAAACTTAAACTTTTATACAATCAAGGGATTAGACGTTTATGTTTAGTCGGTGGTGAACCAGCATTAAAAAAGGATGTTATAGAAATTGCTAATAAATTATTTCCTTATATTGATATTTGTTCTAACGGACAAATTAAAATTCCCAATAGTATCAATCATAGAATTTTTATTTCTATTGATGGTACTGATGAATACAATAAGGTATACAGGAGTAGTAAAATTCTTGATAAAATATCCCAAAATTATTACAATGACAAAAGGGTCGTAATTTTAATGACATTAAATAGCAAAAATTATCACCAAATAGACTCAGTTGCTGATTTTGCATTAGTTAATAAAATTGACTCAATCGTGTTTTCTCTTTATACCCCTTATAATGAGGATGATGAATTGTATTTTGATAATA
>CAZUQY010000484.1:0-2577 GCA_964622935.1 uncultured Bacteroidales bacterium
TCATGTGTCAGATATGCAGACCAGATTACCAATCCCAATACTGGGGCATAAAGTCTCCAAAAGAAATCAAAATTATGAATAAGCTTATTTGATAATATCTTTTTCATTTCCTCAAAGTTAAATATTATTATGAATAATGATACCTATTTTGATTGCATAATCTTAACACATATAAGTAATTGCCTGAACATCAACAATTAAGAATAATCATGAATTTTAATAAACTTATAACATTTAATTAAGATTTGTAAAGAATATTGTTGTACTTTTGCAGCCTTTTTTATCTATAATATTAATTAACAATAACAGAAGCACACAAAATGTCGATTAACAAATTACGAAATATTGGGATTGCAGCGCATATCGATGCAGGAAAAACAACAGTAACAGAAAGAGTTCTTTACTTCACCGGAACTAACCGTAAAATGGGGGAAACTCATAATGGTCAGGCAACGATGGATTTCATGAAACAAGAGCAAGAAAGAGGAATTACAATTGCCTCTGCTGCTATTACTTGTAAATGGGAAGGTCATCAAATTAACTTGATTGACACCCCAGGTCACGTTGATTTTACTATCGAAGTTGAGCGTTCACTTAGAGTTATCGACGGAATGGTGGCAGTTTTTTGCGCTGTTGGTGGTGTTGAGCCTCAAAGTGAAACTGTTTGGAACCAAGCTGATAGATACAAAGTTCCACGTATCGCTTTCGTAAACAAAATGGACCGCACTGGTGCTGATTTTGATGAAGTTGTTCTTCAATTAAACAAATATCTTGATGCCAATCCAGTTCCATTGCAAATTCCAATGGGTGCTGAATCAAACTTCACTGGTGTAATTGATGTTATCAATCGCCAAGCTGTTACTTTTGAGGATGACAAAAGACAGATTAAAGAAATTCCTGCTGAATATATTGAGAAAACTGAAGAAGCAAGAAATTTCGTAGTTGAGAAAGTCGCTGATTACAACGATGAAATTATGAAAATGTTCTTCAACGAAGAAGAAGTTCCTGCAGAAATGTTAATGGAAGCTGTTAGAGATGCTACTCTTAAACTTTTAATTACCCCTGTTTTAACAGGTGCTGCATACAAAAATATTGGAGTTCAAATGTTACTTGATGCTGTAATAAGCTATCTACCTTCTCCTATGGATGTTGGGACTGTAGTTGGTCACGACGTTGATGATGAAGAAAAGACGATTACTAGAAACCCTTCACCTAACGATCCTTTCGCTGCATTAGCATTCAAATTGATTAACGATCCTTATGTGGGACAGCAAACATTTATTCGTATCGTTTCAGGTAGATTAGAAAGCGGAATGCAGATATACAACTCGTCAAAAGGTAAAACTGAACGTATCGGTAGAATCTTCCGTATTAAAGCAAAAGAAAGAGAAGAAATTCGCGAAGCAGGTCCTGGTGAGATTGTTGCTCTTGTAGGAATGAAAACTACAAAAACTGGAGATACTCTATGCGACATAAAGAATCAATTACTTTTAGAATCAATTCATATTCCTGTTTCTGTAATCGAATTAAAGATTCAGCCTGCAAATCTGAAAGAAAAAGATAAACTTGGTCAAGCATTAGCAAAATTAGTTAACGAAGATCCTTCATTTACTGCAAAGTTCGACGAAGAAACTGAAGAAACGATTATCGCAGGAATGGGCGAGCTTCACCTAGAGATTATAATCGACAGACTAAAAGATGAATTTAAGCTTGACGTAGAGGTTGGAGAACCTTCTGTTGCATATCGGGAAACTATTTCTGAAATAACGGAAGTTAATCACAAGCATTCTAAGCAGTCGGGTGGTAAAGGTCAATATGCACACACTGTATTTCGTATGGAACCAAACACTGGTAATGGATACGAATTTGTAAATATGATTAAAGGAGGGAAAATCCCTACAGAATACATTCCATCTGTTGATAAAGGAATCAAGAAGATAATGGAAAAAGGTGTTATCGCTGGTTTCCCTGTTGTCGATGTTAAGATAGTTTTAATCGAAGGTAGTTTCCACGCTGTTGATTCATCTGATATGGCATTCCAAATTTGTGCTGAAGCAGGTTTTAAGTCAGGTTTCAACAAAGCAAAACCTCAACTTTTAGAGCCTGTAATGAAAATCGAAGTAAATACACCAGACGAATATATTGGTGATGTTGTGGGTAACCTAAACCGTCGTAGAGGTAAGATCGAATCTATGCGTAGATACAGAAAAGGTTCTCAAAAAGTTACTGGTTTTGTTCCACTAATGGAAATGTTTGGATACTCAACACAACTTAGAAATATCTCTTCTGGTAGAGCAAATTACTCTATGGAATTCTATCAATATATAACACTACCTGCTGCAGTACAAGAAGATGTACTAAAAAAGATAAACGAAAAGAAAGAAAATACAAAATAGATAAACTTAAAAAGTCAATATTGACAAGTTTAGCTTACAAGCTATTTTACAGGAACTACCTATCTAAAACTTTCTGAAAATCAGAGATAATAATTCTAGATTGGACACTTATATTTTAGTGGCCCAGTAAACACAATAGCTTTGATGGATTTTTTTTACTTTTGAGAAAATTTAGCAAGTT
>CAZUQY010000485.1:0-2559 GCA_964622935.1 uncultured Bacteroidales bacterium
AAAACTTCTGTTTTAAGGATAATATTTGAACGATCAGTTTTCAGATATTCCACCGAACGCTTGTATGCACTAGGATAAAGAAGCACGTATTCTTCTCCTAAAATATTTCTTAAATCGTCATAAAAATATGAAGCAGACTCTTTATCTGGAAACAACAAACATGAAAGACTTTTTTCATTTAAAAATAAAGATGCAAACAAAAATGCTTTAGAAGAACCGGCTAAACCATGAAGAATTAAATTATCATTCTCTTGATTTTGGTTCAAAAAATTGAAGAGCTGTTTTGCTTTATCATTTTTATCAAAAATTTCCCTTACCAGATCTTTCATTTTACAAAGATAAAATTTTAGCGTGATTTTTTTACTTTTGGGGAAATTAGCTGTTGGTTATTCGCTAAAGGCTAAAAGCCAAAAACTAATAGCTTATCTTTTATTTTTCCATCAAAAGATTCCAGTCTATTTCGTGATTCCAATTACTTCGAACTTCATATTCGGTTGGATAATAATAAACCGGTTCAGGTTGAAGATTTTTATCGTAATCTCCAGTATCCCATCGACCATTTCCATTGCGATCTTCAATTGCACGGATAAGATATGTTGCAGGTTTTAAGAATTGGAAATCTACTACTCCTTCAACTGAAACCATCTCAGAAACAATTGCATCATTTCGCAACATCTGAATAATATAATTTGATTCTTTATCAGCAAAACTAATTTTTAAATTACCATACTCAATCGTTGATGAGCTGCTAAACAAAAGAGTGTCTATCTCATTCGTAAGACCTGATTCCGTTTTTAAAAATCCTTCAGAAATAATTATACGATAATCAGATTTCTCTAAAATTTTTGCATCTAGATTTATAATTAAAGGATTTAATGAATCCTGAACTATTTTGCAATCTGTCTTGATATATGTTGAGTCTGATTTCAGCTCAAGTCTAAGCTTACTGTATTCAATTTCATCAACGGGAGTATTAATAAATAATGACAATGGTTTCTGTGGTTCTTTTGCTTTATTTGTAGCAACAGAAATCAAGCTGTCCCTTTGCTTAGTATCGGGTTTTCTGTAAAAAATTGTATCAATCCGCATGGTGTCGGTATAAATCGGATCTCGGTAATTGACAAAAACAGCAATGCTATCAGTATTTATCAATTCCTCATTTTTTAACCAAATCTTTACAGTATCCGGATTGTTTTTTGCATAAATTTTAGCATTCTCGTCTTGTGGTATCTTTACAAGGTATTCTTCATATTGAGTAAAATTAAAAACAAACTCTAAATAATCTGGCTTTATTCTTTTATTAGAGCTGATAAACTGGGCTTGTTTTTTCTCCTTAAATATTAATAATTTAATATCTGAAGGATAGTTTTTATATTTAGTTTCTGTATTACCAGACGTATCAGATATTTCAATTAATTCAACTCCGGGATGAAAAACACTGTCTATAAATGCAATTCCTTCATCGGGGATATCGAACATATAATTGTAATTATTATCAATTAAAGCATATATTTTATAGTCATCCTCACGTACAAAAGGAATAAAGAAATTTCCATTTTGATCCACTTTTGTTAAATATCCAGGATTATAGGTTTTAATTACACTATCAACAAAAATATCATGTAATATAACCCAAGCGTCTGTAATTGGTTTTCGCGTAAACGCATCCAAAACTTGACCCGAAAAGTTAAGCGAGTCTATTGTTTCGCCTGTAGAAAATGCATAAACAAAACTGTTAAGAGAATTATTTTCATTATTGTCTGCAATTGCATCATTAAAATTTAAAGAATACGTTGTATTAGGCTCAAGTAATTCTGGCTTAAGGCTAATTTTAATTCCTTTGCCTTTAATTATAACAACAGGATCCTCTTCCATTGGAGGAGAAACTATCAGTTTCTGGGTTAAACTGTTAAGCTTCACATATTCGTCAAACCTTACATAAATAATTTTTTCAGTAAAATTAACCGATCCGTTTACTGGTTCCGCTTCAATCATTACAGGAGGAGTAACATCCCTTGGTCCTCCCGAAATCGCAACCTGTTTTGCACAAGCAAAAAACACTAATGGAATAGCTATTAGAAATAATATTTTTATCTTTTCAACGATTTTCATTCAATTAATTATTTTACAAAAATGCAAAATTATCGTGATAACGTAGTATAAATGGTGAAAATTGTTTTTACTATTTGATTGTTTGATAATTAGATTAGATAGTCGGATATTTTTATTCAATCTTTATCGTTACCAAATATATCATTTTGCCTCTGAATGGATTCCTTATGGATCTTCTGAAGTATTTTCAAAAGAAATTCTCTCGAAATATTATCACTATTAGCATAATTAAGACGAGATTCAACAATGGTTTTCCATCTTTCGAGCTGAAGAATTGTAACATTATGATCCTTTTTCAGATTTCCAATTTCATCAACTAACTTAAATCTATGTTCAAGCATGTCAATGAGCTGATAATCAATGACATCTATTTTTTCTCTAATGTCAGAAAGTTGAGATTGATAAGAATCATCAATGTTTTTTGAATTCCTAAATGTCAATTTATCA
>CAZUQY010000486.1:0-2557 GCA_964622935.1 uncultured Bacteroidales bacterium
ACAGAATCAATGGGTTTAGGCTTACAATTCATTAATGATAGAATAGGAGCCCAGTATCAACAGTCTTTGTATGGATCGTATTCTTATATTTTAAAATTGAATGATAAGTTTAAACTTTCTATGGGTTTAGCAGCCGGAATTAGTTATTTCACTTTGGATGGAACAAAACTAAACAGTGAAACAATTGATGATGCCGCAATACCTGTAACCAGAGTTAATTCATTTCGCATTGACCCTAAGGTTGGCTTATTTCTTTATTCGGACAGGTTTTATGCAGGATTATCTTCTACTGATTTATTGGGGGAGTTGATTCAAGCCCCGGATGGGTTTGCTGTAGCTCAGCAACGACATTATTATCTTACAGCTGGTTATGTATTTGACCTTAACGAAGATATTAAGTTAAAGCCAAGTTTTCTTATCCGAGAAGACTTTAAAGCATTGACAAATTTTGATGTAAGTACATATTTCTTATTTAAAGAAACATTCTGGTTAGGTGTAACTTATAGATTTGGAGCTGATTTGATATCAAGTCAGAATCTTGACAATAGTCTTAAATCAAGAGATGCCCTTGTGTTTATGACAGAATTGAATCTTTCTCCAAGTTTAGTGATTGGATATTCATATACTCATAGTTTAACTGCTTTAAGTGGATTTTCAGGTCATGAAATAATGTTAGATTATACTCTGCCAAGAAAACTATACACAAGAATGAAAACACCAAGATATTTTTAAGGTTAAACTGCAAGAAAAAAGAGAATAACACAATAAAATTAAAAATTATGAAAACAAATTATACAATACTTAAAATATTTCTACCCTTACTGTTTATTTTGGTAGTGAGTGGAATAAATGCTCAGCCTCGTCTAAATGCAGAGGAACACATGGAGAGGTACCAATATGTTAAAGCAATAGAAACATATCAAGATCATTTTAATTCACATCCTGCAACCTCGAAGGAAATTCGTAATATAACATATTGTTATATGCAGATTAATGATACTAAATCAGCAGTTAGTTGGTTAGGAAAACTTATAGACACAAATGAGGCAACAGTTGAGGATGTTATGATTTATGCCGAATTGCTGAAATCTGAAGGTAAATACTCAGAAGCAAACCTTCAATACGAAAAATATAAAACTTTAGTACCAGCTGAAAGCAAAATTGCTGATGAAATGATAAAATCTTCGTCTGATGCAATTTCTTGGACAAATGAACCTGATTTTTTTGTAGTGAAGAATGAAGAGAAAATTAATTCAGACAAATCGGATTTTGGACTAATTACTCTTGGAGATAACTTTTACATTACATCAGATAGAATTCAGAGCAATAAGTCTTTCGCAGATAATAAATTATATGGCTGGACTGGAAATCCATACTTAAAATTGTATGAGATAAAAATGAAAAATTCTGATGTTGAAAAGGTAGACCTTGTTCAAGACCTGAACGATCAGTTTCATAATGGCCCAGCTGTTTTTGCTGAAAATAATAATAAAATATATTTTACAAGGACCAAAACAGTAAAGCAGATACAAAAGACATCTAATCCTGACCCAACGAATTGGTATAAGGATTATGAAGGAGATATTTATACAAACAGACTGGAGATATATTCAGCGAAAATTGTTGACGAGAAATGGGATGAAATAACTCCTTTCGAAAATAATAATTCAGCTCTTTATTCAACAGGTCATCCTGCATTATCACCAAGTGGAAATGTATTGTATTTTGTGTCTGATATGCCGGGTGGTTATGGAGAAACAGATATTTATTATTGTGAAAAAAATGCTGAAGGGAAATGGGGTAATCCGAAAAATGCCGGCAAAACTATTAACACATCTGGCAAAGAAGTATTCCCTTTTGTTGATAAAAATGGTTTTCTATATTTTTCAAGTAATGGACATCCAGGAATGGGTGGATTAGATTTGTTTAAATCAAAAGGAAGTAGAAACTCTTGGTCAGAACCTCAAAATCTAAAATATCCATTAAATTCTCCAAAAGATGATTTTTCAATATATGTTGTTGAATCTGATAGTATGGGATATCTCTCTTCAAATCGTTACGGTGGATTAGGTAGTGATGATATTTATAGTTTTGTTTATTCCCCTCCACCTCCTCCAGTTCCTACAGAGTTAATGCTTGTTGTAAATACATATGAAAGAATAGAAGATGGTACTATTGTCGCTTTAGAAGGCGTTTATGTGCATTATCATATTAACGAAGCAGATAATTTGATACCGATTGAGGAGTCATCTCTTGGAATATATATGACGAACATAGATTGTGATGCTAAATATGTTGTCAATGGTACTAAGGTTGGTTATTTTACTCAGGCATATGAATTTGAAACGGTTTGTGAAACAATGCATGATACCGTTTATGCACAATTGATTTTAGAAAAGATTGTTATTAATAAGGCAATTGCAATCGAAAATATATATTACGATTATGATAAGTGGAATATAAGACCAGATGCAGCGATTGAGTTAGATAAAATTGTTAATTTACTAGTGTTAAGTTAATCGTTAATTGACGGATAAAGTCTCTTTAATTTTATTCT
>CAZUQY010000487.1:0-2554 GCA_964622935.1 uncultured Bacteroidales bacterium
TTACAAAGTAATTGCCACTAACAACTTTAGCGCTTGAATCAGTATCCATAAGCCATTCAATTGTATGTTTCCCTTTTGATAATTCTGAACCATTTAAAACTTTTACAAGTTTCCCATTACTGTCTAATATTGTGATTTTTGTTACTCCATTTTCGGTAAGATAGAATTCAATATCTGTTTTTTCAGTACATGGATTTGGATTTATACGAACAATGTCATTGTTCTTATTTTCAATAATCTCAACAGTATTATCCTCAACGTTGATGTACATATCTTTAATTTCTGTTCCGTTATTGGTTATCAACTTAACAGTGTAAAACCCTGGAAAATTATATACAAATTCAGGGTCCTGAATATTGCTATCTTCTGATCCGTCATCATCAAAATCCCATGACCATGAACTAGTTGCCGGATATGACAAATCGGTAAACGAGATGCTTAAGGGTGCTTCTCCTGTTGTTAGATTAGCTGAGAAATCAGTATATGCAGTTAATGACTCATTAACTGTAAATGTTTGCTCGGATGACCATTCGCTCCATTTTTGATTATGATCACGATATGAAACTCTCCATGCATATTCGTGTCCATCAGTCAACTCAGTTTCAATTTGTAAACGCCTCAAATCTATTCCTTCATTTAAATCTATAGGGATATAATCAGGAGCGCCTGAATCACCATAAATATTTAACCAATCCTGTCGTTTTTCAATTACAGGACTTGAAAAATCACTCGGAGTTTCTGTAATCTGAAACTTAGCACTCATAAGACTATCAACGCCTTCAAATTCAGAAGCCACTAACAATGGAAGCAAACCAGATTCCAAAACAGGAGACTGACAAACTGGAGTTGAAGGTGGTGTTTGATCGAGTTTTCGATAAAAATAATCTACTAATTCACAATCACGAGGTTTATCGGAATTTCCTAAACTGTAAGTGTAAATTTCGCAAGTTTTGTTTACTAAATCAATATCAACAATATTAAACAGATAATTATCAAGTGCAATCATAACTTCTTCATAATCCTGTTGGTTAGGATACATTCCCCATCTGTCTAAAGCAGAACCGGCACCTCCAGTAAGCATAATATAAAAATCACCTAAAGAGTTTTCTGCTAATGATTCAACTGTTCCTCTTTCATAATTATGTGAGTGTCCATAAGAAAGCATTTGAACTTTGTCATAATTCCTCAAAACAGGAATAATATCTTCCTGAATATATTCTGTGTTACCATCAGGCCACAATTCGCTGTGTCCTGGTTGATGTGTAAAACAAAACACCATATCAACATCATCGTTCGCTGCAGATTCATCAAGTGCAGATTCTACCCAACTTGTCTGTATTCCATTCTGTAGTGCAGTATTCCCATTAATGAATACAAAATGAGTATTAAAATAATACATATCGTAAAATCTTTCTTCAATAGGCCAACCAAATGCGCTTAAATCTTCATATTTCATGTAGTCGTAAAAGTTTGAAGATTCCGCTTCATGATTTCCTATAATTACCATAAACGGTAATGTGTTTGATAAACATGCATAAGGTTTGAAATATTCATCTTCATACTGACTAATAACACTGCCACTAGATACGATATCACCAACATTTATGATCATGTTAATTTGATTTTGAATATCCTCACCATACATTTCAATTGCTTTTGCTTTTGCATTATTTGCAATTTCAGCAGTTTTTGCAACATCGGTTCTACTATCTCCTAATAGGATAAATCTTAAAAACTGTTCTTCTTCAGGATTATCATTTGGAGTTTTAAATACATTGATTTCGGATTCTTCTGTTCCGCTTACACATTTATAAAAATACTCAGTATCAGGCAATAAGCCTGTAAGTTGAACAGTATGCCATTGTTTTCCGTTAATGTCTTGCACAGAGCCTGTAGTTGTATTACCTAAAGATATACTTGTTCCATATTCAACACTTGTTGACGAAGTTTGATTTGAATGCCAACTTACATATATTGAAGTTGGAGTTGGGGTTTGTAAATATGGTAAAACTCCTGTGAGTATCGGGATTATTTCATGTCCATATCCGCTAAGATTATCTATTTCTGTTTGGGTTAAAGGATGATCAAATATAGCAGCAACTGCAATCTCAATTTCGTTATCTTCACCATTATCGTCAGCAAAAAAGTGCACTAAATTATCAGCACTTGCTGAATAAATTCCATATTCTCCATCAATTGATAAAGCACCTCCGTCAAGTACCAATGCTCCATCTAAATAAATCCTATAAAAATTATTTAGGTCAACAGATATTACCATACGATACCATTCGTTTGCATTAACGGTATATGTAGTATAACCAGGACCATCTGTTGTACGTCCGATTTGTCCTGAAGAGTTTATGAAAATTTCACCATCATTTGAATTTCCAGCATTTGCCTGATAAAAGCTATGCCATTCTGAAATGTCGGATATTTTAAAATCAAATACAAGACTATATTCGTTAACATCAGATCCTCCTCCATTTGCAGGGATATTATGTGTGCAAGTGTAATAACTCCCGGCACTAATACTAATTGCATTATCATCAATCGT
>CAZUQY010000488.1:0-2548 GCA_964622935.1 uncultured Bacteroidales bacterium
AAAAATCAAGAATATACAAGCCCTCTATTTCTGTAAAATTACTATATCCAAAAATACGTAATGCCGTTTGGTTCGCTTCAATAAACTTACTTTTAGTGTCGATTGATGTCCTAAAAATCCCCTGATTAAGTTTATCCATCAGCGATTGAAATTTTTCACGACTATTAAGCAATTCCTCCTTAACAAGTTTATCCGGACTTACATCTTTAACTGAGAATATCAGAGCATCCTGTCCATAAAAATCTATTCTATTCACCGACAAAATAACATCTATATGTCTATCACCCGAAGCTAGAATTTTACATTCTTCTGAAATCTGTGCCAATTCAGAATCATTCTTAAGTTTTTGCAATAAGGTCTCAGGGATTTTGAACAAATCATCTAGATTCATTTCCATTATTTCCCCAACAGAAAAACCAGAAAGTTGGGCAAAGACTGAATTAACAAATGAAATTTTATTATCCACCATCATTACTAGTCCTTCAGTAGATGCATCAACCAAGGACCTATATTTCTCTCTAGAATGATTAAGTTCAATTTCTGCAGCAATACGTTTTCGTTCAATATTGAACGATTGTCTTCCTACATGAAGCAGTATAAGGCTGATCAGAGACGAAATAACAATACTAATTATAATAAAACGTTTTGTAAGACCATTGATTTCAGCTTTTACATCCTCTATATATATTCCTGTTCCAACGATCCACCCCCAAGGTTCAAAAGATTTAACGTATGAAAGTTTTGGAACAATTTGAGTAGAGTCATCCTTCCACTGCCACATATATTCAACATAACCATGCTGGTTTTCTTTTACAACTTTTACGCATTCGACAAATAGCTTTTTACCGTGAGAATCCTCAAAATTCGATAAATCCTTTCCGTTAAGATCAGGCCGATATGGATGAACAATCATAACAGGCTGCATATCAGTTATCCAAAAATAGTCTTTATTCTCTTCACCATAACGAAGATACTCTATTCTAGAAATTGCTGTTTGCTGAGCTTCTTCCCGGGTTAATATACCGTCAAGTTCATCTTTATGATATTTTGCTAAAATGCTAGTGGCAGTATTCGTAAGCTCAGTTATCATTTCACGTTTACGATCCAGCATTGATGTTTCAAAATATGGAATAACAATCAAAAACAGAGTCACAACAAATAAGATGACAGCCAAAATTGAAGGCAATACAATGTTCAAAATAAATTTAATCCTTGCTTTTTTTAATAGTTCTTCCATACTGGCTAAACAGTTTATTCAAAAATAAGAAAAAATAATAAATAAATTCCATTTTGAGTATTAAACTTTAATCTGTTTAACACGTAAACATCACAAATACCTATAAATTGAAATAAAATGAAATACTTATTTTTACTATTTTTAATACCTATATTTATGAGTTGTGCGACATCTACAAAAAAAATTAGTTCTATTAAGAATTTTAAATCTGAAGAATATCTGGGAAAATGGTACGAAATAGCAAGGCTTGATCATAGTTTCGAACGAGGTCTAGATTTTGTATCTGCAAGCTATTCAATAAAAGATGATGGGAAAATCCAGGTGCTAAACCAAGGTGTAAAGCCTGACGGAACAAACAGTACTGCAATAGGGAAAGCTTATGTAAAAGACAGTCCGGACAATTCTGGAGAACTAGGTGTTAGTTTCTTTTGGATTTTCTATGCTAAATACAAAATCATTTATTTAGATGAAAATTATGAAACAGCTATTGTTACCAGCGGACGTAAAAATTATTTGTGGATTCTATCACGAAAATCAAAAATCCAACAAGATAAAATGAATGAGTTGTTAAACTTCTGTAAGTCAAATGGATTCGAAACAGAGAAATTAATTTTCCCTAAACATAAATAAACAAAAAAAGCCCCGATAGTTCGGAGCTTAAATATTTTCATAAAAAGACTACTAAAATCTTTTTTCCTTGATTCTTGCTTTTTTACCTGTAAGTCCGCGAAGATAGAAAATTCTTGCACGTCTAACCTTACCAACTTTGTTAATATCAATTGAATCGATAAATGGTGATGCAATAGGGAATATTCTTTCTACACCAAATGCTCCAGACATTTTTCGAACAGTAAAAGTTTTAGTATTCCCTTCACCTTTAACTTGTAGTACAACTCCTCTGAATTGCTGAATTCTTTCTTTATTTCCTTCTTTTATCTTATAGCTGACAGTTACGGTATCCCCCGCTTTGAATTTCGGAAAATTATTTTCCACTGCCACATTCTCTTTTACAACTTTCATTAATTCCATCACAAAAAACTTTAAATAATCCTAAAAATTTCGGAATGCAATATTAGATATTTTTTTTGAAATAAAAGTCTTTTTTTTAATAATTCTTCTTTTTTTTTTGCACAAGTCATTATATTGTACTAACAGTGCTTTGAAAATTTCCAAATCAAACATAAATTACATCCATTCATAAAGCAAAATATTTTTACCAAAGCATAATTCTATACATTTAAAAATTCTAATAATCAAGTCAAAACTCTTATTTTTATTAAAAAAAAGAGAATTCTGAGCATAAAAAAAGAA
>CAZUQY010000489.1:0-2528 GCA_964622935.1 uncultured Bacteroidales bacterium
CCAGAACCGATTTACGGGAATTATTCACTATTGCAGCTCTACTCTTGGTGATTTCAACAGCGGCTCTTATGACCATGATAGGCCTAAGCCCTGCATTGGGAACTTTTGTAGCTGGAGTGGTTTTGGCACAAAGTGAGTACCGGCATGAGTTAGAAACTGATATAGAACCCTTTAAAGGTTTGCTTCTAGGATTGTTTTTTATTGCTGTTGGAGCTTCTATCGACTTTCATTTGATTGCAGAGAGTCCAAAATTGATTTTTGGATTAGTAGCTATTCTGATATCTGTAAAGTTTGTTGTCTTATTTGTTATTGGTTACTTTTTCAAGATGGGTCTCGATAAAAACCTTATCTTCTCCTTCTCACTCGCACAGGGTGGCGAATTTGCCTTTGTACTCTTGTCCTTCTCTACTACCAATTCAATTTTATCAAGCGATGTAGCGAACCCATTAATTGCTGTAGTTGCGATTTCTATGGCGCTCACTCCACTATTGATGTTGTTCAACGAGAAACTCATACAACCCAGGTTTGGTACCAAAGAAAGTGTAAAAAAAGCTGATGAAATGCAGGAGGATAAAAAAGTAATCATCGCTGGTTTTGGTAGATATGGGAGTACTATTGGAAGATTTTTGCAAGCCAATGGCGTTTATGCCACTTATCTGGATATTGACCCCGACAATGTAGATCTTCTGAGAAAGTTTGGCTTAAAAGTTTTCTATGGAGATGCTTCTCGCCACGATTTATTAAATGCTGCAGGAGCAGCTGAAGCAGATCTTTTAATAATAGCCGTTGATGATCCTATAAAAACAAAAGAAATTGTAGCCGTGGTTAAAAAGTATTACCCCAAATTAAAAATGATTGTAAGAAGCCAATCCTTTTTAGGCTCCTATAGTTTGATAGAACAGGGTGTAGATCGTATACAATTGGAATTTCTAGATGCAGCATTAAGAATGGGAACAGATGCTCTTTTTCATTTGGGCCACAGAAAACATGAGTCATTTCGCGCAGCAAAAACTTATAGAAAAAATATAGAAAAGTTTATTCCAGAATTAACTGAGATTTGGCAAGACAATTCTTTATTAATCTCCGAAGCAAAAAAAAGAATGCAATTCTTAGAAAAATCAATGTTGCAGGAAAAAGAAGATTTCCATAATGAAAAAGACTTAGGATGGGATGCTACAGATATTATTAAGGAATTTGGGGAGGATAAAATATAAATTCTTGATTTAATATTGTTTATATTTTTACTATGCATGTTATTCCGCAAGAGTGCTTTCTTTTTAAAATTCTCTTTCAAAAAAAATAAAACAGAAACAAAATGAAAATACTTATAACTGGTGGTACCAATGGAATGGGCAAAGGAGTTGCCAAAATATTAGCAGGTATTGATAACCAAATTCATGAAATCATCATACTTTGTAGATCCAAAGAACTTGGCGAGGCTACAATCAAAGAACTTGAAGGTGTTACCCTAAATAAGAAATTGTCAATAATTCTTTGTGACCTTACAAAACTTAGCGATGTGCGAAACGCAATTGACAAAATTCAAGGTAAACATGATTTTTTAGACGGTATATTCATAAATGCTGGACTAGGTTATGCTGCAAAACGGGTAGAAACAGAAGATGGGATGGATTCACATTTCCAAGTCAATTATTTATCACAGTTTATGCTGACCTTAAACTTGTTGGACTTACTGAAAAAATCGGAAAAAGGTGGAAGAATCGTTTTTAATGTAACTAGAATGGGGGAAATATTCTGGGATGACATGCAAATGAATAAGAATTGGAGTTATGAAAGAGGCATCCATCAAGCCATGCTAGCAAAAAGAATGTTTCTTGCTACGTTACATAAACAGCACAGAGATATAAAAGACTCAAAATTGTCTTTTATTGGGTTTGAGATTTCCAAAACAGTATGGAGCAATCAGTTAAATATTATTCCTCTTTATATGAAAGTAATGGCATCTCTGATGAAGTTATTTGGAACATTTATTTCGATAGAGAAATGCGGAGAGATAATGGCTCCTTTGTTTATTGAGAATCAAGAGAAAAGCTTGAATAGATCAGGAAAATTTATTACATGGAAGAAAAATGAATTTACTGATATTAAAGAAGATGAAATGGTTTTTAATCAGGAAATGCAAGATAGATTATGGTTAGAAAGCTTGAAACTATGCAAGGACGAAAAAACTACTCAAATTGCAGAGAAGCTTCGTAATTAGTAAGATAATTGATTGAAATAAAAAAAGTACGCCACATAACACGTGGTAAGCGAATAATCGGCATCTAACAATACCACCAAACCCTACGGATTATGCACCATCAACGCATTTCCAGACATTTCGTCAGCAGAAGCATTAAAGATTGGCACATCAGCATTCCAATCAACATCGTCGCGTAAAGCTTCTTGTAAACGCTTTAGGTTATAACATCTATCTCCTTCGAAACATAATTCCCTCCTACGCCGCTTGTTCTGGGAATATTTTATTTTGATGTGCTAAGGTAAATAATTTACCTTTGAAAAATATG
>CAZUQY010000490.1:0-2526 GCA_964622935.1 uncultured Bacteroidales bacterium
TAAGCCATTAGAGTTATTACTTATAATATTTATTCCAAAATCATCATCATTCCCACCCATATAGGAGTTCCATACTATATCTCCATTCTGATTAAACTTTGCTAATATTATATCTCTTTCTCCAGCATTAAAATTTTGATGTGCACCAGAAATTATTTCTAAATCTGATGAAGTTGAATAACCTACTACATATGCAAAATTAAGATATGAACAAACAGAGAATAAATAATCATAACCATTCCCACCATAATATGTACTCCAAATTCGTAAACCTTCTGGATCAAATTTTGCAAGAAATCCAGCACTATAATCATCTTTGTTGCTTTGATATGCATCGCTGGTTGCGATGTTATTATCAGAATCTGTTTGTCCACAGATAATTATATTCCCAATATCATCATTTATGCAACCCAATGCTTGAGTAAAACCGTTTCCTCCATAATAGGTACCCCAATCTCTATTGCCATTTTCATCAAACTTAGTAAGAAATCCATGGTATTCATCATTAGACAGATTAGGTTGATGGGAAGCAGGTGTTGAGATATTACTACTTGATCTAGTATATCCACAAACATACAAAGTTCCAGAATTGTCAACACAACAATCATATGCATTATCAAAATCAGAACCACCATAATATGTATGCCAAATAATCTGCCCATTATTGTTAAATTTAGCAATAAAACCATCAGAGAAACCACCACCGTGAATAGGTTGATTAGTTCCTGGTAAATTGATATTGCCAAAATTTCGTGTATATCCTACCATATAAATATTTCCATTATTATCTACGGCACACTCTTGTCCTGTACTTTCGTAGCCATAATATGTTCCCATTAGAAGATTTCCATCTTCATCGAACTTGGAAAGAAATGCTGATCCTGAGCCAATTATTGTTGTTTGATATGTATCATAAGTGGCTAAACTTAAATCTGATGAAGTATAACCAGAAATGTACAAGTCCCCATTAATATCATTACAAGACCCAAATACTCTTTCATAATTTACAGCTCCATAATACATACCCCATTCTCTTAATATTGGGTCGATACATAAAGTTTTTGTAGTGTCATAATGTGATATAATAAATCCATATGTGTTTTCATCAATTTTTAGGTATTCAACTTCAACACTTTGATTGTTTTCAAGAATATAACTGTATGGAATGCTTTCGAAATAAACTCCATTCTCAACTTCAATTTGTATTTTTCCATTTACCAATTCAGTACTTAATGCTCCATTATATTTGATTTGGATTATATTTGGATTACCTCCTGGATTTATAATGAAATTATACTTTAAAGGAGCTATACTGTCTGTTTGAGAAATAAACTCAAGATTGATTTTGTCATAAATGCCTTGATAATATATTTTACCATAGTGTCTGACAAATGTTGCCCCTTCATCTGGGGTTACTTGATTATAAAAATTCAAATATTCATCTGATGGTTCATTCGTAATTATACTAGGATGAGTATTGGCATTTAATAATTCAATATCTACTCGATGATATTCATAAATCAGATTTTTATTGTCAAAACCAGATTCATTTATTCCTAATGGCTCAAGAAGTGAAATTGTATTTTGAGAAGTGTCCTCATAATATATATATGTATCATAGCTAAAACTATTTTGCTTTAATTGAACTTTCATTCCATTGTTTTCATTTCCAAATATATTATACAAATATAAAACATCATCATTTGGTAAATTGTTCTGGTCATATAATTGCCCTTTATTCTCAATGAATCCAATCCTGCCATTAAAATTGTTCCAGACCATTGGGTAATTAAACACAACTGGCCCCACCCAATGACTCAACTCCGTACCACAATCTGTATTAATATAATATTCATACTCTGTATTTTCATCAAGTCCTGTAATTGTAGTTGAATTCTCTGTAACCTGTGTGTAGCTCACCATCCAGATATCATCAATTGGATTTAGGCCTTTTACACCAACTGCAACATTATATATTACTCCTGTTGGACCATCCCAAGACAGTGTGTGGCTTGTTGAAATACCTTCTGTTGCCGTGAGATTTGAAGGTGCTACGCATGTTGGATTAACTAATATAGCATCACTAAACTCTGAGGTGTTATTATTTGCATCAGTAGCTGTAGAGATAAAATAATCATAAGTTGTTGCTATATTTAATAACCAATCACCGTTTTCATCTGTAGTAGTTGTCCCTAGAAATTCTAATGAGTTCTCAGAACCTGTACTTCCAAATACTTCAATAATATCATTAGAAACCCCTACACCTTTGAGTATGTTATTTGAATAATTTAAAATAAGAGGAGATTTTTTTGAATTGTTTGAATCGTATTCAAATAAAATTCCATTTTCGTTATCATAAATTTCATTTCCTGATATTTTTATATTTTGAGAACTGTCCAACAAAATGCCAGTATAACAATCAAATATTTTATTGTTTTCATTTGGATTGTCGCTACCAACTATACAATTATTTGAATTATAAAATGCTATCCCTCCACCGTTAAAATCGGCATCATTGTTTTTTAT
>CAZUQY010000491.1:0-2514 GCA_964622935.1 uncultured Bacteroidales bacterium
CATGTGTTATTTTCAATTGAAACATAATCTTCAAAAATTTTGTTTCTATCACATGATGCTAACATAAGCATAAAAATTACAATTGTAAATCCGGTAATAAATTTATTCATTGCTTTTTGGTTTAAAGTTTCTTTTCTTTTTCTTTTTCTTATTAAATTGTTTTTCTGGTTTGTCAAATCGTGTAAGGCTTTCTGAATTGAGCTCATCCTTAAAAGTTGTATTTCTACCTCCAGGTTTTTCAATTTCAAAAATTCCATCAGGAATAATACCGTTTTTATTTTGCAACATTATTTCTTTAACCTTTTCAACATCTATAGCTCTAATAACAGGAATGTCGTTAATTCTAATTTCATAATACATCACTTGTTTAAATATATCATTTTTAATATGATAAGCTTCTCCTTGTTTTGTTTTTAGAGATGTTATTTTATCTGGGAATAATCTTCGCGCATCAAGATATATGGGTAATTCATAATTTAAACAGCATTTTAATTTGCTGCATTGTCCGGCAAGTTTTTGAGGGTTTAGTGATAATTCCTGAAGACGCGCAGAATTTGTTGATACAGAATTGAAATCAGACATCCAGGTTGTACAACAGAGCTCTCTTCCACATGGTCCAATGCCACCAATTCGACCAGCTTCTTGTCTTGCGCCTATTTGTTTCATTTCAATCCGAATTCTGAACTCTTCAGCCATTTTTTTAATAAGTTCTCTAAAATCGACGCGTTCTTCGGCTATATAATAAAATATGGCTTTTGTTTTATCTCCTTGAAATTCAACATCACCAATTTTCATTGTGAGCTTTAGCATATCCGCCAATTCTCGTGTTCTAAGCATGGTTGGAATTTCAAGACTTATGGCTTCTCGCCATTTTTGTATGTCTGTTGCTCTAGCTTTACGGTATATTTTTTTAAATACATTGTCTTTTGAGGGTTTGAGCTTTTTTAATTGCATAACAGCAATGTGTCCTATTGCAGAAACAATCCCAATGTCATGCCCTGGAGATGATTCAACAGCAACAATGTCACCAGGCTTAAGTGGTAAGTCTGAAGTGTTTTCGTAAATTCCTTTGCGTGTGTTTTTAAATCTAATTTCAATATATTTAGTCTGTGACATTGGATCTTTTATTTCAGAAATCCAGTCAAAAACATTTAGCTTATTACAGCAATCAACACTATTTATATTGCAACCGTTTTCATCTACACTTGATGTGGCACAGCCTCTTTCGTATTCTCGGTCAGTCATAATATTATATTTTCCTAATAGCTTTCATAATTTTAAATGCAGAATCGATAAAAACAATTTTTGCATTTGCATTTCTTTCGATATGAAAATGAGCTTCTTCAAAAACATTAACCAAATCGTTTATGTTTTTATTATTAACAAAACGAGCAAAGTTTTTTGAAAATTCTAATTCTTTGCTAGTCATATATACTACATTTTCAAGTTTTGTGTTATATATAAAGTTTTCTCTTAAAAGAATTAAACTATAATTTAGAAATCCTTTTTGTTTTTCTCTTGATATTTTTGCAAGAGTTTCCGCAAGGCTTATTGCATCATTTATTTTTCTAGCATAGCACACTCTCATTATTTCAGAAAATTTTGTAAAATTAAATTTATTCTCTTCATTTGTAGTGATTTGCTTTCTTGCTTCGAACAAACTGCCGTTACTAATATTAACTATATCATTAGCTTTAGCATCATCGAGTTCATATTTGTCGATTATTGCTTGTTTTAATTCTTCAGTTTCGATTCCTAGAATTTTTACTGGTTGAGTTCTAGAAAGTATAGTTGGAAGCACATCTTCACGATTATTGCTAACTAAAATGAAAATTGTGTTCTGCGGCGGCTCTTCAAGAATTTTAAGTAACTTATTTGAACAAGAGATATTCATTCTTTCAGGTAGCCATATAATCATGAATTTATAGTCTGATTCAAAAGTTTTTAAGTTTAAAGTTTTAATTATTTCAGCAGATTCGTCCGAGAAAATACTCCCTTGTTTGTTCTCGCTCTCTAGAGAGAATAGCCAATCATTGTATGAGAAATAAGGGTCTTGTATAACGCGTTCTCTCCATTGGGGCATATATGTGCTGCTAATCGATTTTTTTCCTGTTTGAGAAATTACTGGAAAAACAAAGTGTAAATCTGGATGAATTAGCTTTTCGTATTTTTTACAACTTGGACATTCGCCACAGCTGTCGTTGTTTTGTTTGTTTTCACATGAAATAAACTGAGCAAAAGCAATAGCCATAACTAGTTTGCCAACACCTGGATTTCCGTAAAATAAATAACTGTGGCTTATGCGATTGTCGTAAAAAGCCCTGATAAGTTTTTCTTTTACTTCGTTTTGCCCTATGACTTTATCAAATTTCATATTTATATTAATAATACAAAAATAGTAAAAGTCTCAAAGAATTCTGCTTATTTTTTTAAGTGTTTGAATTTAAAACATCAAAAGATATATTTTTCAATAAAAAAATCCAATGTTATCGGGGCTGACGGCACAAGGCCGAT